>DASWOS010000336.1:0-6121 GCA_036398645.1 Dokdonella sp.
GAGCACGGCGGCGAGCTGCCGCGCGGGCTCGACGCGCTGTCCGCGCTGCCCGGCATCGGCCGCTCGACGGCCGCCGCGATCCTCGCGCAGGCGTTCGGCGAGCGCCACGCGATCCTCGACGGCAACGTGCGCCGCGTGCTCGCGCGCTGGCACGGGCTTGCCGGCTGGCCCGGCACGACCGCGAACCTGCGCCGGCTGTGGGAGTGGGCCGAGGCGCACACGCCGGCCGTGCGCGTCGCCGATTACACGCAGGCGATCATGGATCTCGGCGCGACCGTCTGCGTGCGCACGCGGCCGCGCTGCGCACTCTGCCCGGTCGCCGCGGACTGCGTCGCGCGCCGCGACGGGCTGACCGCGGTGCTGCCCGTGCCGAAGCCGCCGCGCGAGCGGCCGACGCGCGCGACGACGATGCTGGTCGTGCGCGACGCGGCCGGCCGCGTGCTGCTCGAGCGCCGGCCGCCCACCGGCGTCTGGGCACGCCTGTGGAGCCTGCCCGAGGCCGACGCCGCCGACGACGCGGGCCGGCGCCTGCGCGAGCGCTACGCGGTCCGCGCCGAGCCGAGCCGCGTGCTCGCGAGCTTCGTGCACACGTTCAGCCATTATCATCTGCGCGTGACGCCGCTGCTGCTCGACGGCGCCGACGAGCGCGATCGCGCCGCCGACGCCGCGGACCACGCCTGGTACGCACCGGCCGAGCTGGCGCGGCTCGGCCTGCCGGCGCCGGTGCGCCGCCTGCTCGACGACCTGACCGGAGCGCTTCGATGACCCGCATCGTGCATTGCGTGAAGCTCGGCCGCGACGCCGAAGGCCTCGCATTCGCGCCGTGGCCCGGCGAGCTCGGCCGGCGCGTCTACGAGCACGTGTCGAAGGAAGCCTGGCAGGGCTGGCTCGCGCACCAGACGATGCTGATCAACGAGCACCGGCTGAACCCGCTCGAGGCGAAGACGCGCGCGTTCGTCGCGGCCGAGATGGAGAAGTACTTCTTCGGCGGCGGCTCGCAGGCGCCGCAGGGCTACGTGCCGCCGGAATGACGCCGTCGCGTCATTCGGCGACGCGGTCGGCCTTCATGCGCCGGTAGTCGATCGGCTCGATGCGCTCGATGCGGCAGCGCTCGCGGTCGAACGTCACGTAGTCGAAACGCGTGCCGACGACGTGCCGCGCCTGCGAGGTGACACCGATGTGCTTGGCCCATTCGAGGCCGTCGCAGGGCTCGCCGACGGTCAGCAGATAGGCGTCGTTGATCGTCGTCCAGACGGCGACCTTGTCCGCGCCGACCGGTTTCCAGTCGTAGAACGACCAGTAGCGGAACTCGTCGATCGGCGGCCCGGCATAGCGCAGGTAGCTTTCGAGGTTCTTGCGCTCGGTCTCGGCGGTGTCGGCGAACGCGGCGCGCGCGAGCGCGGCGCAGATCAGCACGGCGGCGACGATTCTCATGCGCGAAGCTCCTTCGGTGACGCGCCGGCCGGCGCCGCGCCTCAGCTGCGCCGGCGGTCCAGCGCGCGCTCGGCCTCGCCGCGATCGTAATCCGAAAGCCGGCCGGCGATCGCGCGGTAGTGCGCGATCAGCTCCGCATCGGCCGGCATCACGCGCGCGAGCGCGACGAGCACCTCGCGGCATTCGTAGTCCGAGCCGATGCGGTCGGCCGCCTCGAGCACCGCGCGCGACCCGTGCACGCCGAAGTTCGGTGCCTGCATCAGCGCGAGCAGCGCCTCGCGGCGTTCGTAGTCCGAGGCGATGCCGGCGACCGCGGCGCCGTAGGTGCCGGCGATGCGCTCGCCGTCGCCGATGCTGCGCAGCGCCGCGACGAGCAGCGTGCGCCGCTCGTAATCCGAGCCGATCGAGCGCGCCGCGGCGACGATCTCGACGAGCGTCGCCTCGTCGAGTCCGCCGGCGTCGAGCAGCGCGGTCAATGCGCGCCGGTGCTCGTAGTCCGAGCGGATGCCGGCGGCCGCGTGCAGCCACGCGCGGCGCAGCTCCACGTCGTGCGCGAGCGCGGGCAGCATGTCGACCAGCAGCTGCGCACGCTCGTAGTCGGAACCGATCTTCTCCGCCTGCGCGAGCACGAGCTTCTGCTGGCGCGCGTCGAGCGGCGCCGCCGCCGCGATCGCGGCGAGCGCGCCGCGGCGCTCGTAGTCCGAGCGGATGCCGTCGACGAGCTCGAGCGCGCGCGTGACCTCGGCCGGCTGGAGCTTGGCGGTCGCGACGAGCTGCTTCAGATAGACCGCGCGCGCATAGTCCGAATCGATGCGCGCGATGTCGTCGAGCACGGCCGCGGCGCCGCCGTGCGCGTAGAGGCGCTTCACGCGCGCTTCGGCGCCGATCGCGGTCTCGCGGACGACGCGCGGGATCAGCCCGGCGAGCCAAGCCTGTGCGTCGGCGTCGAGCGGATGCTCGTGGCCGTCGACGAAGTAGCGCCGTTCGAGGTGGCCGCCGCGCTCCGCGTATTCGACGCGGCGCTGCGTGCCGGCCGTCGTCTCGGCGAAGCTCGCGCGGCCGCCGGCGTCGAGCGATGCGACGTCGTCGTCGCGGTCGGTGAATGCGATCTTGCCCTCGACCTTGACGCTGAGCCCGCGCCCGCCGTCGTCGTATTCGATGCGGCTGAACGAATGGCCGGAGCCGCTCGTCGTCGTCTGGCGAATCGAGACGTGCGTGCCTTCCTGCGGCGGCGCCGGCGGCGTCGGCGGGCTCGGCGGCAGCGAGCCCGGTCCGGGCGGCGACGGCGGATGCGGCGCGGTCGGCGGCAGCGGCGCGGACTGCGCGACGGCCGGCGTACCAAAGCCGGGCAACGCGAGCGTCGCCGCCGCGAGCAGGAACGCGGCGGCGGCGAACGCGCGCGCCGGCGAGAGATGGATCGACATCGAGGTGTCTCCGATCAGGGATTCGATGCGCCGCAGCAACGGCGAGCCGCGCTGCGCCATTGCCGCAACGAGCCTCGTGTCGACGCCGCCGGTGCGGCGCTCGGCACATTCGGCGAGGCACTCGGCGAGCACGCGCCCGCCGCCGAGCCGGCGCGCGGCCCAGGCGTCGCAACAGAGCTCGGCGGTTTCGTCGAGCCGGCGCCGCGCGAGCCGCGCGAGCGGGAGGAACCAGAGCAGCGCGCACCAGGCTGCGATCGCGAGCTTCCACCCCGGATCGCGCCGCACGAGGTGCGCGGTTTCGTGCGCGAGCATCGCGCGCAGTTGCTCGCGGTCGAGCAGCTCGAGCGCCCAGCGCGGCAGCACGATGCGCGCGCCGGTCGCCGCGATCGGACCGGCGAGATCGTCGAGCACCAGGATGCGCGGCGTCGGAATGCCGGCCGGCGCGGACAGCGCCGCGACGGACGCGAGCACGTCGGCGTCGTCGACGGGCTCGGCGCTCGCGAGGCTGCGCGCGAGCACGCGCCATGCGGCGACGAGGCGCGCCGCCGCGATCAGGACGCCGGCGAGCCACGCGCACGACGCCAGCGCCGCCCACGACGGCCGTGCGAACGCCGCGCGCGGCGGCGCGGCGACCGGCTCGACGGCCGCGGGCGACGTCGCCGCGACGCGATCCGCGGGCTCCGCGAGCGACGTCGGCGCCGCCGCGCGCGGTCGCTCGCGCTCCGGCGACGCGTGCGCCGCAGCGGGCGCGAACGACGCTTCCGGCACGACGCGGACCGCAGTCTCGCGCGCGGCCTGCGGCAGCACGACGCGCAGCGGCGCCGGCAGATCGAGGCCGAGCTGCACGGCCGCGGTCAGCGCGCCGCCGAACAGCGCGGTGCGCCACGTCAGCTCGCGCCAGTCCGGCCGCGTGCGCAGCGCGCCGCGGTCGACGCACCAGGCGAGCGCGAGCAGCAGCGCGGCATGCACGAAGGACGTCAGCAGCCCGGCCACGAACAGGTCATTCATCGCGTCGCTCCCGCGCCAGGCGGCGCTTCAATTCGGCGAGATCGCCCGGCGCGATCTCGGATTCCTGCAGCAGATGCGCGACGAGCTGGCGCGCGTCGCCGGCGAACAGCGCGCCGACGAGCCCGGCCACCATCGACCGGCGCACGTCGGACTCGGCGACCAGCGCGCGATACAGCAGCTGACGCCCTTCGCGCCGCTGCGCGACGACGCCGCGCTTCTCGAGCCGCGTCAGCAGCGTCGCGACCGTCGTGTGCTTCAGCCCGCGCTCGCCGCTGAGCTCCGCCGCGACGTCGGCCGTGCTCGCCTCGCCGCGCCGCCACAGCACGCGCATCAATGCGATCTGCAGCTCGCTCAGGCTCACGTCGGCGCGCTCGCGCACGGCAGTTCCTCTACAGTTGTCGTACTACAGTTGTAGTAGAAAACGCGGCGGTCCGCAACGGGCCGGAAGTCATGCCGGCGGACGCCGACGCCGCGCCGAGTCGCGCTGGATGCGCCGCCGCGCCCTGCCCGGCTTGACGCGCTCGCGCCCCGCGGCTCTAATACGCGGCCCCGCTGCGGCCGCTTTCTTCGGCCGCACGTCGCACGTCTCGGCCAGGTAGCTCAGTTGGTAGAGCAGGGGACTGAAAATCCCCGTGTCGGCGGTTCGATTCCGTCCCTGGCCACCATCGCGTCACTGCTCGCGGACCGCGTGCCCCTCGTCGCTGCTGCGCACGAGCGTTCGGCAGCTGAGCGACGATGCGCGCGCTTCCCCGCGGATCCGCGCGCACGACGCGGCGTCAGCGGCGCGACCGCCGTGATGCGCGTCGCGAATTCGTCGTGATCGAGGACGACGCGACGCAGCGCGGCGCATTCGGCGCCGCGCTGCGAACGCTCCGAATGGATGCCGCGGCGCCGGGGACCGGCGCCGCGGACGGTTCACGGCCGATCAGGCCGCCTGCCGCTCGAGCCGGCGCGGCTCGGCCTCGAGCGTGCGCTGCGACTCGCCGCCGGTGCCGATCGCGATCCGGCGCGGCTTCATCTCATCGGGAAGCTCGCGGACCAGGTCGATGCGGAGCAGACCGTCGGCCATGCTCGCGCCGGTGACCTTCATGTAGTCGGCGAGCTCGAAGCGGCGCTCGAACGCGCGCCCGGCGATGCCGCGGTGCAGGTACGTGCCGTCGTCCTGGCCCGAACGCGCGCCGGCGACGACGAGCAGGTTCGGCTCCTGCGTGATCGTCAGCTCGTCGCGGCCGAAGCCGGCGACCGCCATCGTGATGCGGTACGCGTCCTCGCCGGTCTTGACGATGTCGTACGGCGGCCAGTTCTCGATCGTGGGAGTGCGGCTCGCGCTGTCGAGCAGGTCGAAGACCCGGTCGAAGCCGATGCCGGAACGGAACAGCGGAGAGAAGTCGAGTGTGGTCCTCATAGCCATATCCTGGTCAAGCAACATGGGTACGAAGAGGCGCCCCCGGTGGGCGACGCCCCCGACGACCGGCCATCACAGCCGGCAGAGCGCAGCTGGAGGCGCCGGTGCCGCTTTCAAGGGGGCGGTTTCGCGGCGACGCCGACGGCCTGCCGGCCACGCGTCGCGCATCGGTGCCGGCGCACGCGGCGCCGGCGCTCAGCCTTCGGCCGGCTTCTCGGTGACGCGCTCGGCGGCACGCTGCGCCGCGCGCTCGCGCCGCGCGTGCAGGCCGAGCAGGCGCACGTCGGTCGCGGCGCGCAGCCGGCGCCGCTCCTGGTCGACGATGATCTGCACGGCCTGCTCGCGGCGCTTGCGCACCGCGCGTTCTTCTTCGTGTCGGTTCATCCGCGCAGTATCGCGGGCCGCGACGCGAAAACATCATCGCGGCGGCGATTCAACTGCAACGAATCGTGTCGACGGCGGCCGGGGTGCGGACCGCGCGTGAGAGCCGTGCGGCGCGGCGCGCTCCCCCGAGCCCGCCGACGACGTCGGCCGCGTCAGTCCGGCGGCGCCGGCTCGTCCTGTGGCGGCGTCCGCGCGCGCTCCTCGCGCAGGCTTTCCCACGCCTCGCGCTGCATGCGCTCGAGCGTCTTCAGGAAATCGGGCGAGCCGACGTCGAGATGGTCGAGGCCGAGCCGCTTCAGGATCTCGCGTGCGCTCATCGGTGTCTCCGGTTCGACGCGGGCGGCTCGAGCGCCACGCGCGCGGCGTCCGCTGCGTCGCGCGCGCTGACAGCGGCCGTGCGAATCTGACAATGCGCCTGGCAGATGCCGACAGAGCCGCGCTGCGTGGACCCGGCGTGCATGCGTCA
>DASWOS010000337.1:0-21454 GCA_036398645.1 Dokdonella sp.
GGCCAGCTGCCGTCGGCGTTGCGGTTCTGCACGTAACCGCCGTGCGGCGTCGCGTGCGGGTTGAACAGGCGGCGCCAGTCGCCGGCGCGCGCGAACAGGCGGCGCGCGGCGGCCGCGTCGCCGAGCCGCTCGGCGAACGACGCGAGCGCGTAGTCGGCCGCGGCCTGCTCGAGCGTCTCCGCGGCGGCGCCCCACGCGTGCGACTCGGACGGCACGTAGCCGAGCTTCAGCCGCTGCTCGAGCCCGGGCCGCTGGCCGGCGCATTCGATCGGACAGCCGCGCGCGCTCGCGTCGAGCGCGGTCGGCGCCTCGGCCGCGTGCAGCAGCGACGCGAGCGCGGCCTGCGCGTCGAACGCGGTGCCGCCGAACGCGTGGATCGCCGCGACCGCGGCCGCGGCCGGATCACCGTTCATCACGTGCGTCGCGCCGGTCGCGTGGGTCCAGCGGTCCCAGACGCCGCCGTTCTGCTCGGCCTGGTTCAGCAGCGACTGCGCGACGTCGCTGCCGCGCCCGGCGTCGAGCAGCGCGACGAGCTGGACCTGCGAGCGATAGACGTCCCATCCGGAGAAGTTCGCGTACTGCGCGCGCTGCGGCGCGGCCACGCGATGGGTGCGGCCGTCGAAGCCGGCGTAGTCGCCGTTCGCGTCGCTGAACACGTTCGGGTGCAGCAGCGCGTGGTAGAGCGCCGTGTAGAACGTGCGGCGCTGCGCGTCGCTGCCGCCGTCGACGCGGATCCGCGCGAGCTCGCGGTTCCACGCCTCGCGCGCCGCGGCGCGCACCGCGTCGAAGCGCGTCGCGCGAGGGCTCTCCGCGTCGAGGTTCGCCTGCGCATTGGCGAGGCCGACGTAGGAGATGCCGACGCGCACGCCGACGCTGCGCGCGTCGCCCGTGTCGAAGCGCAGCCATGCGCCGGAACCGCGGCCGGCCGGCGGGAAACCGTCGCGGCCGTAGCCGGTGCCGCCGCGCGCACGCGTGCCGCCGGCGCTCGCCGTCGCGTCCTGCCAGACGCCGTGCGCGACGATCGGCCGGTCGAACGCGGCGACGAAGTACAGCGTGTAGTAGCTGCGCCGGTCCTCGGCGTCGAGATGGCCGCAGAAATTCCCGCTCGTGACCGCGCCGCGCACGACGCCGGCCTCCGCGTCGATTTCGACCTGCGCGTCGCTGCTGCCGGTCTCCGAGTCCGACGCGCGGATCAGCAGCACGGCCGGCGCGTCGGACGGATAGCGCAGGCGCGCGGCGCCGGTGCGCGTCGTCGCGGCGAGCTCGACGCGCACGCGGTTCGCGAGCGACACCGCGTAGTAGCCGGGTTCCGCGGTCTCATTTACGTGCGAGTAGTCGACCGCGTAGACGGCGTCCTTCGCGTCGGCCGACGGCGACGTCGCCGGCTCGGACGTGATCGGCAGCAACGGCACGTCGCCGCTCGCGCCGCGGCAGCCGGTGCCGGACAGATGCGTCAGCGAGAAGCCGCGGATTCGCGTCGCGTCGTATGCGTAGCCGCCCGGCGCGGCGACGCGCGCGTGGTCGCCGCGCGTCGTCTCCGGGCTCCACGCGAGCATGCCGAACGGCACGACCGCGCCGGGGAACGTGTTGCCGCCGTGCGCGCTGCCGATGCGCGGGTCGACCGCCGCGGCCGGGTCGGCAGCGGCCGGCGCCGGCGCGCTCCAGGTCGCGCGCAGCGGATGCGCTTCGGTGTTGAACGTGACCGCGTCGAAGTCGAGCGCCTGCGGCGCGAACAGCAGGTAGTAGTACTTGAACGTCTCGGCGAAGACGAAGCTCTCCATGCGGTCCTTCCGGCGCTTCGTCGCGACGCTCGCGAGCGCGGCGTAGCCGGCGTCGGTGCGGCAGTACTTCACGAAGTCGCGGAACATCGTGCGGCCCATCGCGAGGTACTTCGGATCGCGCGTGTAGTGGCTCAGGTAATACGTCGACTCGACGATCTCGGGCCTGAGCGCGTAGCCGTCGTAGGCGATCGTGCGCGCGCGGTAGTCGTAGATCTCGGCCTCGATGCCGTTCGCCTGCCACATCGCGAACGAGGACTCCTGCAGCCGCGCCGCACGCGGCACGTCGCCGGACAGCGCGAGCAGCGCCGGAAAGAACGCGTCGAGCGCGCCGTACCACGTGTGCGTGCGCTTTCCGCTGTTCATGTCCGCGTAGCCGTACCAGAGCGCGCCGGCGACGTCGTCGGCGAGATGGCGGTTCGCCGCGGCGATGCTCGGCTGCCACATCGCGCGGCAGTCCTCGTCGCCGAACAGCCGCCAGCATTTCCACAGGTACTCGTAGTACGAGTCGATGCCGCCGGCGACGCTCGACTCGGTGTCGGTCCAGCGGCCGGTCTCGACGTCGATCTCGGCGCCGACGAGGCCGAGCGCCGAGCGCCGCTTCCAGGTCTCGACCAGCGCGCGCTTGGCCTTGGCGTAGAACTCGGGCTTTCCGGTCAGCTTCGCCAGCGTGCCGAACTCGAGCAGCAGCGTGCCGGTCTCGGCCGGGTTCGTGCGCGTGCCGCGCGTCTTGCCGGTGTGCAGGTTCACCTCGACGTACGGCAGGCCGGTCGGCGAGTCGAACGCCGGCAGCAGCCGCGTGCCGAGCTCCTCGGCCTCGCGCAGCAGGCGGACGTCGCCGGTCGCCTGGTAGCCGGACAGCAAGCCGCCGAGCAGGCGGATCGTGATCTCGAAGTTCTTGACGTAGACGTCCTGGTCGAGGTCGAGCTTCGTCGCGATCAGCTCGCGCGCGGCGTCGGCTTCGTCGGCGAGCCCCATCAGCACGAGCGTGTCGAGCGCGTCGATCGGCGTCATCAGCAGCGGCTTCGCGTACCAGTCGTGCGGCGCGCGGCTGAGCGGCGCGAGATCGTCGTGGCCCCAGGCGTAGCGCCGGTACGCGTTCCAGGCGTGCAGCAGCTCCTGCCGGACCTCGGCCGCGAGTGCCGGATCGCCGGGCGCCGGCGTCGGCGGAACGGCGCTCGCGCGCGCGAGCAGCGGCAGCGAGAGCACGAGCGCGGCGAGCGCGCGATGCAGCAGCGACGTCATCGTTCCTCCGGGCGTGCGGCGCCGCCGGCCTCGTCCGCGCCGCCGCGCCGCAGCAGCGCGAGCACCTCGTAGCAGGCGCCCATCGTGTGGTAATCGGTCTTGCCGGCCGGGCTCTTCTCGTTCGAGTACTTGCGGTTCTCGCGATCGAGGATGCGGTACCAGGCGCCGTAGCGATGGTCGACGAAATGCCGCCATGCGTATGCCCAGAGCCGCTCGTAGTCGGCCCAGTAACGCGCCTCGCCGGTGCGCTCGGCGAGCAGCGCCGCCGCCGCGAGCGACTCGGCCTGCACCCAGAAGTACTTGTCCGAATCGCAGATCGACCCGTCCGGCGCGAAGCCGTAGCAGATGCCGCCGTAGGTGCGGTCCCAGGCCTGCGCGAGCGCGGCGTCGAACAGCGCGCGCGCGGTCGGCAGCAGCCAGTCCTGTGGCCGCAGCCGCTCCAGCGTCAGCAGCAGCTTGGCCCATTCGGTCAGATGGCCGGGCTGGAAGCCCCACGGCCGGAACAAGTGCTTCGGGTCGTGCTTGTTGTAGTCCCAGTCGACCTCCCAGCGCGCGTCGTAGTGCTCCCAGATCAGCCCGCCGGCCTTCGCCGCCTGGCGCCGCGTGACGTTCTCGGCGAGCGTGAACGCGCGCTCGAGGTAGCGCGGCTGCGCGGTCGCCTCGTACGCCGCGATCATCGCCTCGCACAGATGCATGTTCGCGTTCTGGCCGCGGTAGCCGGAGAAGATCCACTGCGGGTCGGCCTCGTCGCGATAGAGGCCGGCCGCCGCGTCCCAGTAGCGCGTTTCGAGCAGCCGCCAGGTTTCGTCGATCCACGGCCGCGCTTCGTCGATGCCGGCCTTCGCCGCGGTCGCGTACGCGAGCAGCACGAACGCGGCGCCGTAGGCGTGCTGCGTGCGGTCCTCGGCGCGGCCGTCGCGGATCGTCCAGACGTAGCCGCCGCTCTCGCGGTCGCGGTGCGCCGTGCGCAGGTAGTCGAGCCCGTGGCGCGCGACGTCGAGCCAGTCGCCGCGGCCGAACTCGCGCGCGGCCATCGCGTAGTCGAACACGAAGCGCGTGCTGCTGACGAGATGACGATGGCTGCGTTCGTAGATCGTGCCGTCGTCGAGGAAGTAGTGGAAGAAGCCGCCGGCCGGATCGATGCAGCGCGGGTCGTAGAACGCCATCGTCTGCGCGACGTGGCCGCGCAGGAAGTCGACGGAGCGGAACGCGGGCGAGTTCGTCATCGGCAGGCCTCGCGCGGTCGCGCGCGCGCGGCGAGCAGCGCCTCGACCTCGTCGCGCGCCGGCATCGCGGCGAACGCGCCCGCGCGCGTGACCGCGTGCGCGCCGCAGGCCGCGGCGAAACGCAGCGCCGCGTCGCGCCGCGCCGCGTCGGCGGCGAACGCGGGCAGCTCCGCCGCGGCGATGCCGGCGCCGAGCAGCGCGTGCAGCAGGCCGCCGACGAACGCGTCGCCGGCCGCGTTCGAATCGACCGCGGTGACCGCGAACGTCGGCACCGTGCCGTGGCGGTCCGGCGTGTGCCAGCGCACCGGCGCCGCGCCGTCGGTGACGACCGCGAGCCGCGTCGCGCCAGTCCACAGCGACGCGAGCGCGGCCTCCTCGTCGCGGTCGCGCGCGAGGAATGCGAGCTCCTCGCGGCTCAGCTTGACGAGGTCCGCGAGCGCCAGCGCCGCGCGCACGCGCGGCAGCGGGTCGACGTCGCGCGGCCACAGCGCCGGCCGCAGGTTCACGTCGAAGCTGACCAGCGCACCGGCCGCGCGCGCGCGGCGCATGCCCGACAGCGTCGTCTCCGCGATCGCCGCCTCGGTCAGCGAGTTCGAGCACGCGTGGAACACGCCGCACGCATCGAACGACGCCGCGTCGAAATGTTCGTCGCGGAACAGCAGGTCGGCCGCCGGCGGCCGGTAGAACGCGAAGCTGCGCTCGCCGGCGGCGTCGATCGAGACGAACGCGAGCGCGGTCGGCGCCGCGTCCGTGCGCCGCACGTGCGCGGTGCCGACGCCGAACGCGCGCAGACGCTCGGCGATGAAGTCGCCGAACGCGTCGGCGCCGAGCATGCCGACGAACTCGACCGCGTCGCCGAGCCGCGCGAGCGCGACCGCGACGTTCGCCGGCGCGCCACCGGCGTGCTGCAGGAACGCGCGCGGCCGGCCGGCGGTCGGCGGCTCCGCGACGAAATCGATCAGCGCCTCGCCGAAGCAGACGGCGCGCCTCGTCGTGGTGCTCGTCAATGTCCTCTCCTCGGGACGGGCGCCGGCGCCGACGCGTGCTCCGCGACCGTGTCGACGCGCGAGCCGCGCCACGCGTACCAGACGATGTACGCGTAGCACGCGAGCGGCAGCACGAACGCGCGCTGCACGCCGACGTGGTCGGCGAGCAGCCCCTGCAGCAGCGGCACGACCGCACCGCCGACGATCGCCATGATCAGCAGGCTCGCGCCCTTGTCGGTCATCGGACCGAGCCGCTCGATGCCGAGCGTGAAGATCGTCGGAAACATGATCGAGTTGAACAGGCCGATCGCGACGATGCTCCACACCGCGAGCGCGCCGCCGCTCGCCATCGTGACGGCGAGCAACGCGGCGGCGAGCGCGGCGAACAGCCCGAGCAGGCCGCGCGCGTCGCAGACGCGCAGCAGTGCGAAGCCGGCGAAGCGTCCGATCATCGCGCCGCCCCAGTACAGCGACACGTAGCCGGCCGCCGCGCTCGCGCTGAGCGCGCCGATCGAAGGCGTCGACAGATAGTTGATCAGGAAGCTGCCGATCGCGACCTCGGCCCCGACGTAGACGAAGATCGCGACGACGCCGTTGCGCAGATGCCGGTGCCGCAGCACCTCGGCGAAGCCGTGCCGCTGCGCGTCGCCGCGCTCGGTCGCTTCCGCGAGCGACGGCAGCCGCAGCAGGCGCACGCCGAGCGCGAGCGCGAACAGCACGAGGCCGAGCAGCAGGTACGGACCGGTCACGAGCGCGGCCTGCTGCGCGCGGTAGGCGACGCGCCCGGTCGGGGCGAGCGCGGCGATCTCGCCGGCGCCGAGCACCGCGCCGGACAGGATCACGAGGCCGCCGATCTTCGGCGCGAGCGCGGTGCCGAGCGAGTTCAACGCCTGCGCGAGGTTCAGCCGGCTCGACGCGTAGCGTGCATCGCCGAGCAGGCTGACGTACGGGTTCGCCGCGACCTGCAGCAGCGTGATGCCGCTCGCGAGCACGAAGAACGCGGCGAGGAACACCGCGTAGGACACCGTGCGCGCGGCCGGCACGAACAACAGCGCACCGACCCCGGCGACGGCGAGCCCGACGACGATGCCGTCGCGATAGCCGAAGCGCGCGACGACGCGGCCGGCCGGCAGCGACATGACGAAGTACGCGCCGAAGAAGATGAACTGCACGAGCATCGCCTGCGCGTAGTTCAGCGTGAACACGGACTTCAGGTGCGGAATCAGCACGTCGTTCAGCACCGTGATGAAGCCCCAGATGAAGAAGATCGCGGTCGTGACGCCGATCGCGACGCGCGGGCTCGCCTCGCGCCGGCTCACCGCGCGCGCTCCGCGGCCGCGTGCGCGCCGCAGCTCTCGCGCACGACGAGCCGCACTGGCGCGACCGTGCGCGCCGGCGCGACGCGCGGATCGGCGGCGCGCGCGAGCACGCGCTCGGCCGCCTGGCGTCCGCGCGCGCGCGGGTCGGTCGCGACGGTCGTCAGCGGCGGCAGGCTGACCGCCGCCTCCGGGATGTCGTCGAAGCCGACGACGGCGAAGTCGCGTCCGGGGCGGCGCCCGCGCGCGGCGAGGCCGAGCATCAACCCGAGCGCGACCGCGTCGTTGTAGCAGACCGCCGCGGTCGGCGCCGGATCGCGCACGAACAATGCGCCGACCTCGCGCGCGGCTTCGAGCCGCGTCGGCGCGGTCTCGACGAGCCACGACGGCTCGGCGGCGACGCCGGCGCCGGCGAGCGCCTCGAGATGGCCCTCGCGCCGCTCGCGGCACGAGCTCGAGTCGCGGTGGCCGCCGAAGAACGCGATGCGACGATGGCCGAGCGCGAGCAGGTGCTCGGTCGCCGCACGCGCGCCGCTGCGATTGTCGAGCACGAGCATGTCCCATGCGCCGCCGCCGAGCGCACGATTGAACACGAGCAGCGGCGTGTGCGCGCCGACCAGCCGCGCGAGGCTCGCGCCGTCGCTGCCCTCGGCCGGCGACAGGATGATGCCGGCCGGCGCGTGCTCGAGCAGCGAGGCGATGACGGCGCGCTCGCGCTCGCTCGATTCGCCGGTGCTGCCGAGCAGCGTGACGCAGCCGTGTGCGCCGAGCGCCTCGTCGACACCGGCGGCGAACTCGGCGAAGAACGGGTTCGAGAGATCGTTGACGACCAGCGCGACGCTCGACGAGGTGCGCCGGCGCAGGTTCGCCGCGGCGCGGTTGTAGACGTAGCCGCGCCGCGCGATCTCGGCCTCGACACGCGCGCGCGTGCGCGCGTGCACGAGCGGGCTGCGCCGGAGCACCAGCGACACCGTCGCCGGCGACACGCCGCAACCGAGCGCGATGTCGCGCAGCGTCAGGCGGCGTTCGGCGAGCGGGCGGCGCGGCATGCTGCGGGCATCGTCAGGTTTGGATCGTTCCAAAGGAATCGGCGCGGCGCGGCAGCGGCCGCACACGGCCGAGGCGACGTCCCGGCCGATCGGACGTTTGCGCTCGCCGGCTCGGATTGTAACGATACAATTCTTTCGCGCCCACCGCCGAGGAGCCCCGATGCCGAGCCATTCGACCCTCGCCCGCGATGCGGGCTCTGCGTCGGCCCGCGCCGCGCGGCGCGCTGCCTGCATCGCGACCGTGCTCGCGGCCGCGGCGTTCGCCGCCGCGTCGTCGCTGCGCGCCGCCGAGGCCGAGCCCGGAGCGCGCGCCTACGCCGCGGTCGACCCGTTCATCGGCACCGGCGGCGAGGGGCACACGTTCCCCGGCGCGGTCGTGCCGTTCGGCATGGTGCAGCTGAGCCCGGATACGCAGCTCAAGTCGCGCAAGGACGGCTACGGCTGGGCCGCCGGCTACCGCTACGACGACGACACGATCTTCGGCTTCTCGCACACGCACTTCTCGGGCACCGGCCACTCGGATCTCGGCGACGTGCTGACGATGCCGATCGCCGGCGACGTGAAGCTCGATCCCGGCGACGCGAAGCATCCGCGCAGCGGCTATCACTCGCAGTTCGACCACGCGAGCGAGGCCGCCGAGCCCGGCTACTACGCGGTCACGCTGGCCGACTACGGCATCCGCGCCGAGCTGACCGCCGGCGAGCGCATCGGCGTGCACCGCTACGCGTTCCCGCCGGATCGGCCCGCGCACGTGCTGGTCGACCTGCGCCCGAGCATGTACGACTACCCGGGCAAGGTCACCTGGTCGCGCCTGCGCCTGCGCGCGGACGGCACGCTGACCGGCTTCCGCGAGACGCGCGGCTGGGCGCCGGGCCGCCAGCTCTACTTCGCGATGCGCTTCTCGCAGGCGCCGAGCGGCCATGCACTGCACGATCTGGAAGGCGAGCTGCCGTACAAGGGCTTCGCGCCGCCGGCCGCCGCGGAGCCGACGCGCCGCGCGCAGATCGAAGGCCGCGCGCTGGTCGGCGTGCTCGACTTTCCGGAACGGACGCGCTCGCTCGTCGTCAAGGTCGCGATCTCGTCGGTCGACGAGGACAACGCGATCGCGAACCTCGACGCCGAGATGCCGGGCTGGGACTTCGACGCGGCGCGCGCGGCCGCGCGTGCGAAGTGGATCGACGCGCTGTCCGCGTTCGACGTCGACGCGCCGGAGCCGATGCGCAAGAGCTTCTACACGTCGGCGTACCACGCGATGATGGCGCCGAGCCTGTTCATGGACGCGGACGGCCGCTACCGCGGCGCCGACGGCGCCGTGCACCGCGCCGAGGGCTACACGAACTACTCGACGTTCTCGCTGTGGGACACCTACCGCGGCCTGCATCCGCTGCTGACGATCGTGCAACCCGAGCGGCGCACGAACGACATCGTGAACTCGTTGCTCGCCGCGCAGCGCGCGAGCCCGTACGGCATCCTGCCGGTCTGGGCGTTCCACGGCCTCGAGACCTGGTGCATGATCGGCTACCACGCGGTGCCGGTCATCGCCGACGCGTACCTCAAGGGCATCCGCGGTTACGATGCGGACGCCGCGCTCGACGCGATGGTCGCGAGCGCGACCTACGGACCGTACGGCGGCCTCGACGGCTACATGGCGCTCGGCTACGTGCCGATCGACCGCGAGGGCGAAGCCGCGTCGAAGACGCTCGAGTACGCGTTCGACGACTGGACGATCGCGCAGATGGCGAACGCGCTCGGCCGCGCCGACGTCGCCGCGGCGTTCGCGAAGCGCGCGGCGAACTGGCGCAACGCGTACGACGCGAAGACCGGCTTCATGCGCGCGCGGCTGTCGAACGGCGCGTTCCGCGAGCCGTTCGATCCGGCCGCGAGCGGCTACGGCACGGACTACACCGAAGGCAACGCGTGGCAGTACTCCTGGTACGTGCCGCACGACGTCGCCGCGCTGATCCGCGCGCACGGCGGCGACGCGAAGTTCGCCGCGATGCTCGACCGCGTATTCGACGCGAAGGTCGATCCGAAGCAGTTCGCGCACATGGAGGACATCACCGGCCTGATCGGCTGGTACGCGCACGGCAACGAGCCGAGCCACCACGTCGCGTATCTCTACGATTACGCCGGCATGCCGTGGCGCACGCAGGAAAGGCTGAAGCGGATCATGGACTCGCAGTACGCGCCGCGGCCGGACGGGCTCGCCGGCAACGACGATCTCGGCGAGATGTCGGCGTGGTTCCTGTTCACCGCGATGGGCTTCTACCCGGTCGCGCCGGCGAGCGGCGAATACGCGATCGGCCGCCCGTTCGTGAATCGCGTGGCGCTGAACCTGCCGAACGGCCGGCGCTTCACGGTCGTCGCCGACGGCCTCGACGATGCGCACCCGTACGTCGGCGCGGTCGCGCTGAACGGACGTCCGCTCGCACGCAGCGCGATCCGCCACGCGGACGTCATGGCCGGCGGCGAGCTGCGCTTCACGATGCAGGCGACGCCGAACCGGCACTGGGCGACCGCGCGCGACGCGCGGCCGTTCTCCGCGAGCCGCTTCGTGCAGGCCGTCGAAAAGCCGCCTGCCGGCGCGGCCCGCGCACGGATCGGCCGCGCATCGGCAGATGCCGTCGATGCAAGGAGCCGGTGACGCGGCTTCGCCGCGACCGTACGAGGTGAGGAAGCGACGACTGCTGTTTCTCGCCCCACGTGAGCCGACGCGCGGATCGTGGATGAACGAATCGTTCGGCCACGTCCGCACGGCATCGCATGCGGCGGGCCGCCCGCTGATCTCGGACGGTCGGAGATCGCTCGGGTGAGGACGTCGACGATCGTCGCGAACCGGAGGAACCGGACGTCCGTCGGCGGCGATCAGTGCTTCGCCAGCACCTCGAGGGCTGCGGCGACGACCGGATCGCCGGCGGCGCCAGCGGCGGTGGCCGGCGCTCGGCCGCCCGAGACCCGCACGTCGGGTCGGATGCCGTGGAAGTAGCTGCGTTCGCACGGCATGTGGATTTCGGAGAACGACACGCCGAACGTGAGTTCCGAGTGCGGCATCGTGAACGGCACGGCGTCGGCCACGAACTGGGTGGCTTGCCCCGGCTCCTCCCCGACGACCTTTCCGCGCCCGCTGCACTTGAAGTACGCCGCGAACATCGCTGCGGCGGAAAACGTGTTGTTGGCGGTCAGCACGGCGACGTCACCGCGGAACACGTCCGCGTGCGGCGCGGGCGTCGCGAACACCGGCCCCGAGTCGCGCAAGCCGTCGACCAGCGTGCCCGATCGATTGGCCTCCACGAGGCGGCGCGTATCTTCGTCGGTGTGCGTCGTGCCCTGCGCGTAGAGCGCCTTGAGATCGTCGGTCACCTTCACGTAGAACGCGCCGATCTGGGGATACTTCACATCGGTCAAATAGCTCATCAGGGACTGCGCCAGGCGTCCAGATCCTCCGCCGTTCCTGCGCACGTCGATGATCAGACCGCGTGCGTGCTCTGCGCGCAGTGCGGCGAAGCTGCGTTCGAGGAACGCGTCGTAGTCGTCGGACGGCGAGAACGAGTTGACCGTCAGAAGCCCGACGTCCGGCGCGAGCATCTCGAATGCATGAGCGTCGCCTTCGGGCCGATAGCTTTGAAACTCGCTTCGTTGGTAGCGATGCGCCGCCACCGTGACCGTGCCCGATCCTGCGCGCGGTGACGCGTACCCGATCTCGAACGTATCCGCACTGCCGTAGCGGAGCCAGTAGAGCTCGCGAAACAGTCGGGCGTACACGTCGTACAAGGGCCCGACGTCGTTGATGAGCTCGCGGTAATCGGCGACGACGCGTTTCACCGCTCGGCCATCGATCGAGACGATTTCCGTGCCCGCGTCGAGGCGAGCGTCCGTGCTCGCGTTCGCGGCGACGATCAAGTGCCGATCGACGAATCGCACCTGCAGTGGAAATACGCCGTGCGCGTCGGCGTACGCATGGAAATCCTCGAGCGGCGGATTCACCAGCGTGTGACCGTCGCGGAGGAACGCCGCGAGCGGCGCAATACGGCGGTAGAACTCGATCCGGTCGAGGGGGGCGTCGAGATGCCGTGCAATGGATCGCTGCAGCGCGAGCCACCGATCCTCGTTGCCGTACAGGAACGGATGTGGGTGCTGGGCGAGAATCTTGTCGCGCAGGAACACGAGGTCGGCGTTCATGTCCGCGGGTGCGAGAAGCGGACGTGCCGGCGCAGACGCAGCGCCGGCGTGCGCGTCTTCTGCACGTCGATCACCCGGCGGCGCGGCAGCGCAGACTCCCGCTGCGAGCGCCGAGGTCAGCAGCCACGTGAAGACGACGCTTCTCGGTATGCGCATCGCACGTCCCTCCAGCCGTCCGAGCAGTGCAGATGCGTCGGCGCGGTACAAGGTTTAGGCCGGCGGAAACGCCGCGACTCTCGTCGGCCGACCGCGCCGGACGTCGGATCTTGCGAATCGTCACCTGCCGCACCGGTGCGGCCGCGGCTCCGGATCGATCGGGCTGCCGAAATCGACCGCGCGCGGCGATGTTGCCGGCGCGCCGCCGGATCCATCGGCTTGCGCGCGGCGCGACGCTGACGGCATGCTATGCCGCTGCGGCCGCGCGAGACGGCGACCGCGCCGCGACGCGCCGTCCACCGGAGAGCCCCGCTCTGCGCATGATCGAATTCGGACACAGCACGCACGTCGGCTTGCGCCGCGAGCACAACGAGGACACCTACTACGCCGACGGCGATCTCGGCCTGTGGCTCGTCGCCGATGGCATGGGCGGCCACGAGCACGGCGAGGTCGCGAGCGCGCTCGCGCGCGACACGCTGGTGCGCGAGGTCAGCGGCGGTGCCGAGCTCGTCCGTGCGATCCAGCTCGCCGACGAGGAGATCATCCGCCATTCGACGCGGCGCTCGGAGTCGCTGCCGATGGGCACGACGATCGCGGCGCTGCGGCTCGCGAACGGGCGCGACTTCGAGGTCGCCTGGGTCGGCGACAGCCGCGTCTATCTCTGGAACGGCAGCGGGCTCAAGCAGCTGTCGCAGGATCATTCCTACGTGCAGGAGCTGATCGACCAGGGCGCGATCACCAGCGAGCAGGCGCGCAGCCATCCGCACCGCAACGTCGTGACGCAGGCGCTCGGCGTGACCGACCCGCAGTCGCTGCGCGTCGAGAGCGTGCGCGGCGAGCTGAAGGCCGGCATGCAGCTGCTGCTCTGCAGCGACGGCCTGACCGAGGACGTCAACGACGCGACGATCGCGTCGATCGTCGCGCGCCAGGATCTCAGCGCGCAGGAGTGCGTCGACCATCTGATCCTCGCCGCGCTCGACGGCGGCGGCTCCGACAACGTGACCGTGATCCTCGTCCGCGCGCACTGACCGGCGGTCGAAAGCAAGCCTGCGGGGCGCAATCCACGGACGGAGCGCTCGCGACGCGGCGGCCGTGCGCAAAGAGAACGGTCACGATGCGTTCTCGACGACCCGCCGGCGCGGATGCTCGGCGGCGCCGCAGGTCGCGGATCGGCTCGGACCGGCGCGTGCGTCCCGGCGCGCGGCCGAGCGCCGCGCGCTCAGGCGCTCGCGAGCGCGAGCGGCGCCTCGCCCGGCTCCGCGTCGGCGACGAGTCGCCGCCACAGGCTCGTGCCGCGGCTCGCCTTCTCGGTCGCTTCGAGGCGCGCCTCGTGCGCGGCGCGTTCGGTCGGCGACGCGCGCAGCACGCGCGGCCGCGCCGCGAGCGGCGCGAGCGCGACCGCGACGCGCACCTGCGCCGGCGCGGTCTCGACCGCGAAGCCGAGCTGGCCCTGACCCGCGGTCAGCGCGAGATAGACCTCGGCGAGCAGCGACGCGTCGAGCAGCGCGCCGTGCAGCTCGCGATGGCTGTTGTCGATGCCCAGACGCTTGCAGAGCGCGTCGAGGCTGTTGCGCTGGCCCGGAAACTTCTCGCGCGCGACCGCGAGCGTGTCGAGCACGCGGACGCGCTCGGCGATGCGCGCGTGCGCGAAGCCCGCGCGCGCGAGCTCGGCGTCGATGAAGCCGACGTCGAACGCGGCGTTGTGCGCGACGATTTCGGCGCCGTCGACGAAGGCGAGGAACTCCTCGGCGATCTCGGCGAAGCGCGGCTTGTCGAGCAGGAACTCGTCGCTGATGCCGGTGACCGCGCGCGCGGCTTCGTCGATCGCGCGCTCCGGATTGAGGTAATAGTGGAACGTGCGGCCGGTCGGCCGCCGCTGCACGAGCTCGATGCAGCCGATCTCGATCAGGCGGTGCCCGCGCTGCACCTCGAGGCCGGTCGTCTCGGTGTCGAGGATGATCTGCCTCATGCGCGCGCGTCCCCGTGCACGGTCGCGCCCGCGGCGCGCTCGCCGGCGTCGCGCACGGCCTGCGCGGCTTCGCGCGCGAGGCGGTCGACGCGCACGTTCTCGGCGTGGCCGGCATGGCCCTTGACCCAGCGCCAGGTCACGCTGTGGCCCGCGATCGCCGCGGACAGCCGCTCCCACAGGTCGCGGTTCTTGACCGGCTGGCGGTCGCCGGTGCGCCAGCCGTTCGCCTGCCAGCGCGCGATCCATTCCTCGATGCCGCGCTTGACGTACTGCGAGTCGGTCGTCACGACGACCGCGCACGAGCGCTTCAGCGCTTCGAGTCCGGCGATCGCCGCCATCAGCTCCATGCGGTTGTTGGTCGTCGACGGCTCGCCACCGCAGAGCTCCTTCTCGCGCGTGCCGAAGCGCAGCAGCGCGGCCCAGCCGCCGGGACCGGGATTGCCGAGGCAGGCGCCGTCGGTGTACAGCTCGACCGGCGCGCGGTCCGCGTCGTGATCGCTCATGCGCAGGCGCGACGGCTCGGCGTCGCGAGCTGCGGCCGGATCGCGACGCGCCGCGCCGGGCGCGGACGCAGCGGCGTCAGCACGGCGCGCTGCTTCGAGGCGGTCAACTGGTACGCGGCGCTGAGCGGCGCGAGCAGCCGCGTGCGCGGCACGGCGGCCGGCACGACGTTCTGCGGCCAGCAGCCGCCGACGTAGTCGAGGCCGACCGGCGCGAGCTGGCGGCGCATCAGCCGCCGGCGCGCGAAGTCGGCCGGCACCGTGTTCGGCAGCGGCAGACCGCGGTGCGCGCGCCAGTGCGCCCAGACCAGCCACGGGCTCCACGGATTCAGGCCGAACCAGAGCAGGACGCCGCCCGGCGCGAGCACGCGCGCGAGCTCGTCGGCGAGCGCGTCGGTCGCGCCGAGCGCGTCAGCCGCGTGCTGCACGACGACGAGGCGGAACGCATCGTCCTCCCACGGCAGCGCCGACGCCGCGCAGACGACGTCGCCGCGCAGCACGTCGCGCTCGGCGTACAGGCGCACCGCGTCGAGATGGCGCGTGTCGACCGCGTGCGCGCGGTTCGCCGCGCAGGCCTGCAGCACGAGCGCGCGGCCGGCCGGCTGGCGCGCGGCGTGCGCCGCGATGCCGGCCAGCTCGCCGCGCAGCAGCGCGTCGACGTCGGGCAAGGCGAACAGGCTGTCGCTGCGGGAGTTCAAGACGCGCCGGGACCGGAAAGCGAGTGCACGCAGTGTAACCCGATCGTCGCTCGGCTAATGCGAAATTAACGATCGCCCGCGAATCGATGGCTATATTCGCGGCGCGATGAAGCCCGAGCCGCAGCCACCGTCCGTCGCGAATGCCGTCGCCGGCAGCGATCCGCTGCGCCTCGCCGCACTGCCGGCGCTCGCCGACAACTACATCTGGCTGCTGTCCGACGCGACGCACGCGATCGTCGTCGATCCCGGCGACGCGGCGCCGGTGCGCGCCGCGCTCGAGCGCGAGCGCCTCGACCTCGCCACGATTCTGTTGACGCATCATCATCCGGACCACATCGGCGGCGCCGCCGAGCTGGCCGCGGCGACCGGCGCGACGATCTATGCGCCGGCCGACGCGCGCATCGAACGCGCCGACGTGCGCGTCGGCGACGGCGACCGCGTGCGCATCGCCGCGCCGGCGCTCGAGTTCGAGGTGCTCGAGATTCCGGGGCACACGTCGAGCCACGTCGCGTACCACGGCGAGGGCCTGCTGTTCTGCGGCGACACGCTGTTCAGTGTCGGCTGCGGCCGCATCTTCGAAGGCACGCCGGAGCAGATGCTGGCCTCGCTCGAGCGGCTGTCCGCGCTGCCCGGCGAGACGCAGGTCTGCTGCGGGCACGAGTACACGCTCGCGAACTGCGCGTTCGCGACGACACTCGACGCGGACAACGCGGCGCTCGCCGCACGCGCCGCCGAAGCGCGCGCGCAGCGCGACGCACGGCGGCCGACGCTACCGACGTCGCTCGCCGACGAGCGCGCCTGCAATCCGTTCCTGCGCATCGACTCGGCCGCGCTGATCGCCGCGCTCGGCGAGCCGAACGATCGCGTCGCGCGCTTCGCCGAGTTGCGACGGCGCAAGGATCTGTTCAAGGCGCCGACCGCATGACGCCGCGGCGCGGCCGGCTCTGCGCGATCGGCGCAGCCGCGACCCTGCTCGCGGCCTGCTCCGCACAGCCGCCGCGGCCGTCCCCGCCCGTGTCCGCGGCGTCGCCGCCGGCGCCCGCGCCGACCGCCGCGCTCGCGCCGCCGCCGGTCGCCGCGTCGACCGCACCGGCGAACGCGGTGCGCTCGCCGTGGGAGCGCATGCGCCGCCGCTTCGCGCTCGACGGCTGCGATTACCGTCCGCAGGTCGAACAGCTCGCGCGCGCGTACACGAGGAGCCCGCACCATTTCGAGGCGAGCTGGAAGCCGGCGCTGCCGTTCCTGCTGCTCGTGCTCGACGAGGTCGAGAAGCGCGACCTGCCCGGCGAGTTCGCGATGCTGCCGTACGTCGAGAGCGGCTACCGCCCGCTCGCCGTGCGCGACGACCGCCCGGCCGGCATGTGGCAGCTCGATGCGGACACCGCGCGCGCCGCCGGACTGCCGGTCGAGAGCGACTACGACGCGCGCCTCGACGCGATCGCGTCGACGTCGGCCGCGCTCGACCTGATCGCGCGCTACCGGCGCGAGTTCGCCGATTGGCGGCTCGCCGACCTCGCGTACAACAGCGGCGAATTCCGCGCGAGGAAGCTGCTCGGCGAGCGCGAGGCGAGCGCGCTGTCGGCGGAGGAGCTGTCGCAGTTCGCGTTCAGCGCGACCACGCACGAGCACCTCGACCGCCTGCTCGCGCTGGCCTGCATCGTCGAGGACCCGCACCGCTTCGGCGTGACGCTGCCGGAGCCGGGGCCGAACGACCGCCTCGGCAGCGTCGCGCTCGAAGCGCCGATGGATCTGCGCCTCGCGGCGCGCCTCGCCGGGTCGAGCCTCGACGACGTCAAGCGCTGGAACGCCGGCTATCGCCGCAATCGCACGGTCGGCGAAGCGAAGCACCGCCTACTGCTGCCGGCAGCGCGCGTCGAGCGCTTCCGCAGCGCCGCCGCGACGATCCCGGACCGGCTGTGGAGCGACTGGCGCGAACAGCGCGTCGCGCGCGCGGGCGGCATCGGCTTCTGGGCCGCGCAGGTCGGCGTTCCGCTCGCGCTGCTCGCGGTCGCGAACGCGGTCGACGAGGACGCGACCGTCGCACGCGGCGCGCAGCTGCTGCTGCCGGGCCGCGAGCCGGAGCCGCCGGCCGGCGACCTGCGCCGCGACGCCGGCCGGCGCCCGCGTGTGCACGTCGTCGCAGCCGGCGACACGCTCGGCACGATCGCGCACCGCTATTCGATGCCGCTCGCTCGGCTCAAGCAGCTCAACCCGCACGCGGACGGCATGCTGCGCGTCGGCACGCGGCTGCGCCTCGCCGCGACGAACGACTGAGCGCCGCCGCGCGGCGCTCGGTTACACTGCGCGGCTGACCGCACACCACCGGAGCACTCATGGGTTTCCTGCAGGGCAAGCGCGCGCTGATCACCGGCATCCTCAGCCAGCGCTCGATCGCCTGGGGCATCGCGCAGGCGATGCACCGCGAAGGCGCGGAGCTCGCGTTCACCTACGTCGACGAGAAGCTGAAGGGCCGCGTCGACGAGGCCGCGACGACGTTCGGCTCCGACATCGTGCTGCCGTGCGACGTCACGCGCGACGACGACATCGCGGCGCTGTTCGACGCGCTCGGCCGGCGCTGGGACGGCTTCGACGTCCTCGTCCACTCGATCGGCTTCGCGCCGCGCGAGGCGCTGCAGGGCGAGTTCCTCGACGGGCTGACGCGCGAGAGCTTCCGCGTCGCGCACGACGTCTCGAGCTACAGCCTCGCCGCGCTCGCGAAGGCCGCGCGGCCGCTGATGAAGGGCCGCAACGGCGCGATCCTGACCCTGACCTATCTCGGCGCCGAACGCGCGCTCGCGAACTACAACGTCATGGGGCTCGCGAAGGCGAGCCTCGAGGCGAACGTGCGCTACCTCGCGTACAACCTCGGCCCCGAAGGCACGCGCGTCAACGCGATCTCGGCCGGGCCGATCAAGACGCTCGCGGCGTCGGGCATCGCGAACTTCCGCAAGATGCTCGACCACGTCGAGCAGAACGCGCCGCTGCGGCGCAGCGTCACGATCGACGAGGTCGGCAACGTCGCCGCGTTCCTGTGCTCGGATCTCGCTTCCGGCGTGACCGGTGAGGTCACGTTCGTCGATGCGGGCTACAACACGCTCGGCATGACCGGGCTCTGAGCGCGTCGACGCCGCCGCGCCGCCGACGGCGGCGCGCACGGTCGACGCAGCGGCTCACGGGCCGCCCTGCAGCCGCTCCTCGGAGATCTTGATCTTCGCGTCCTTGCGCAGCGCGGCGACGAACTCGCGCACCGTGAGCGAGCCGAGCCCCTGCGCGAGCGTGCTGCGCGCGGCGTCGCGGGTCTTCGCGTCGAGCTTGGACGGGTCGCCGTCGACGACCGCGTCGAGCTGCAGCAGCGCGTAGGCGTCGCCGCCGAGCGCGACGACGCGTCGCTCCGGCTTGCCGGCCTGCGGACGCGGCATCTCGAACGCGGCCTTGACGATCGCGCCGTCGACGTTCGCCGCGTCGCGGCCGATGCCCTTCTGCTCCTCGAGCTTGAGCTTCTGCGCCGCGGCGAGCTGCTCGAGCGTCTGCCCCTTGCCGAGCTCGGCGAGCAGCGCGTCGGCGCGCTCCTTGGCCTGCTTGGCGACGCGCTCGGCGAGGATCCGGTTGCGCACGGCGTCCTTGACCTCGGCGAGCGGGACCGGCGTCGCCGGCTTGTGCTCGGCGACGCGCACGACGACGATGTGGTTCGGTCCGAGCTCGATCGGATCGGAGTTGTTGTTCTGCACGAGTACGCCGTCGGAGAACGCGGCCTTGACGACGGCCGGGTTCGCGGCGATGCCCTGCCCGCCCGCGCGCGAGAACGGCGTGGTCTTCTGCACGGTCAGGCCGAGCTCCTTCGCGGCGGCCTCGAGCGTCGACGGGTCCTGGTAAGTCAGGTCGGTCAGGCGGCCGGCCTTGTCCGAATACGTGCGCTCCTTCTCGGTCTCGGCGTACTCCTTCGCGAGCTCGGCCTTGACCTCCTCGAACGGACGCGTCGTGCCGGAGCGCACGTCGCGCAGCTCGATCACGTGGTAGCCCTCGCTCGACAGCACCGGCGCCGACACCTCGCCCTTCTTCAACGCGAACAGCGCGTTCTCGAACGCCTCGTCGGTCGCGCCCTTCTCGAGCCAGCCGAGATCGCCGCCCTGGTTCTTCGAACCGAGGTCGTCGGAGACCTGCTTGGCGAGCTCGGCGAAGCTCTTGCCGTCCTTGAGCTGCTTCTCGACGTCCTCGGCCTTCGCCAGCGCCTGCTTCTGGTCCTCTGGGCCGCCCTTGCCACCGACCTTGATCAGGATGTGCGACGCGAGCCGCTGCTCGTTGCTGACGAAGCGCGTCTTCTGCTTCTCGTAGAGATCCTTCAGCGTCGCGTCGTCCGGCGTCGTGTCGACCGCGAGCTTCGCGCCGTCGAGCTCGACGTAGCTCAGCGCGACCTGCTCGGGCACCATGAAGTCCGCCGTGTGCGCCTTGTAGTACGCCTCGATCTCGGCGTCGCCGACCTCGGCGTCGGCCGCGGCGGGCTTGTCGAGCTTCACGTAGCGGAAGTCGCGCCGCTGGTCCTTGAGGCGCAGGTACGCGTCGACGTCGGCGTCGGTCACGAGCGCGGTCGCCTCGACCCGCGTCGGCAGCTCGCGCACGGCGATGTCGTCGCGCACGCGCTGCTCGAAATCGGCCGGCGACATGCGCTGCGACGCGAGCAGCATCTTGTACTGCTCCGGATCGAACTTGCCGTCGCTCTGGAACGCCGGGATCGCGAGGATCTCGTTGCGGATGCGCTCGGCCGGCACCGCGACGCCGAGCTTCTCGTTCGCCGCGAGCAGCACCTGCTCGTCGACGAGCTGGTCGAGGAACTGGCGCTTCACGGCCGGCTTCTCGAAGAACGACGCGTCGGCCGCTTCGCCCATCATCTGCATCATGCGCTGACGATACTGGTCGAAGCGCTGCCGGAACTGGTCCTCGCTGATCTTCGCGCCGTCGACGTTCGCGACGCTCGTGTCGGTGTTCGCGACGAAGTAGGACTCGATGCCGAAGAACGAGAACCCGATCACGATGACGCCGAGCACGATCTTGACGAACAGGCTGGACTTCTTTCCGCGGAGCAGTTGCAGCATGAGTGGGAGAATCCGTCGACAAATGAGATGAGGAACGCGCCGAAGCGCGCGAATTCTACGCTACCGGACGCGGCGCGCCGCCCGCGCCGCCGCAGAAACGACGAAGGCGCCTCGCGGCGCCCTCGCAGGTTCCCGGCGCGCGCGGTCGCGCCGCGCCGGCGTCGGTCACCGGGCTCGCGCGACGGTCGGCGCGTCGCCCGGTCGTTGCGCGCGCGGACGGATCCCCTCCGATCCGCGCTCGCGTCTGGTGGGTGCTGAGGGTTTCGAACCCCCGACCCTCGCCTTGTAAGGGCGACGCTCTACCACTGAGCTAAGCACCCGAAGCCCGAACCTCCGGCCGCGGGTCGCCGGCGCTCCGAGGATGCGACGCGCTCAGGCCAGCGCGTCCTTCAGCGCCTTGCCGGCCTTGAACGCCGGAACCTTCGACGCCTTGATCTTCAGCGTGTCGCCGGTGCGCGGATTGCGGCCGGTGCGCGCGGCGCGCTCGCGCACGACGAACGTACCGAAGCCGACCAGCGAGATCGAATCGCCGGCTTTCAGCGCATCCTTGACGACCTTGAACACCGCGTCGACGGCCCGCTCGGCGTCGGCCTTGGTCAGACCGGATGCTTCGGCGACCTCGCCGACAAACTCGGATTTGTTCATTTGAGACTCCCGCACGGAGCGTGCGCTCCGCTGTGAAATTTGATCGAGCCGAAGCGCACGCGACCCGATGGCCTGCTCGCATCGAAGATCCGCCCGCTTCGCTACCCCGCGATCGCCTGGACGAGCGTCGACTCGGATCGCGGCGCGGCCTTTATACCAGCGCCCCCAGGGGCACGCAACACGAGTTTCGACGCGCTTTCGCGCGCTTTTGCGCGACGATCACGGCTGGAATCCGGCGCGTTCGCGCACGGACGGAATGCGCGGGCTCCGCCGCGTCGATGCGGCGGAGCCCGGAGACCCGGAACGACGGCGAAACCGCGCGCGCGTCAGTGCGGGCGCGCGGGCGTCTCGACGGCACGCTCGTCGCGAGCGTGCGGCGACGGGCTTTCCTCGGACGTCGACGGCACCAGCGCGCGCTCGAGCGCGATGTCGAGCACCTCGTCGATCCAGCGCACCGGATGGATCTTCAGCGAGTCGGTCACGTTCTTCGGGATGTCGACCAGATCCTTCCGGTTCTCCTCCGGAATGATCACGGTCGTGATGCCGCCGCGATGCGCCGCGAGCAGCTTCTCCTTGAGCCCGCCGATCGGCAGCACGCGACCGCGCAGCGTGATCTC
>DASWOS010000338.1:0-4975 GCA_036398645.1 Dokdonella sp.
CGGATCGCCGCCGTAGCGCTGGTGCCACTGACTCCACGACAGGATCACGACGGCGGCGGCGTCGGCGCGCTCGTCCTCGCGGGTGAAATCGCGGCCGAGCTGCGGCGACACGCCGAGCACGTTCCACAGGTTCGCGGTGACGATCGCGCCGTCGAAGCGTTCCGGCCGGCCGAGATCGCTGAGATTGATCGTCGCCGGCTGATAGCCGGCGACGTCGGCGACGCCGGCCAGATGCTCGCGCAGCCCGCGCAGGTCGCGGCCGGCGACGTCGTCGAGGCTGTCGCCGCCGTGATTGTCGGCGAGCCCGGCGTGCAGCAGCGCGTCCGGATGCGCGAACGGCAGCGGCCGCACGATGAAGCCGTGCACGATGACCAGCATGAAGATCGTGCAGGCGAATCCGGCCGCGAGCACGCCGACGACGAGCGCGGAATGCGTCGGCTGGACGCGGATGCCGCGCGCGGCGCTGCGAAGCTCGTGCAACAGGTTCATGGTCGTGGTTCCTCGGTGACGGAGCGCGCGCGGCGCAGGAGGTCGGTTCAGGCCGGCACGCGCGCCGGACGCATCAGCCGCTGGTCCTCCTCGTGGCGCAGCCGGTGCATCGTTTCCTCGTCGACGATGCGGCCGTCGAACATGAAGATCTTGCGTTCGGCGAAATCCGCGTAGCGCGGATCGTGCGTGACCATGCAGATCGTCGAGCCGGACTTGTGCAGCTCGTCGAGCAGCTGCATGACCGCCTCGCCGTTCTTCGAATCGAGGTTGCCGGTCGGCTCGTCGGCGAGCAGGATCGACGGCTGGCCGACCAGCGCGCGCGCGACCGCGACGCGCTGCTGCTGGCCGCCGGAGAGCTGCGCCGGATAGTGCTTCACGCGATGCGCCATGCCGACGCGCTCGAGCGCGGCGAGCGCGCGCTCGCGGCGTTCGGCCTTCGACACGCCGTCGCGGTAGGTCAGCGGCAGCTCGACGTTCTCGAACACGTTGAGGTCGCCGATCAGGTTGAACGCCTGGAACACGAAGCCGATCTCCTGGTTGCGGATGCGCGCGCGTTCGCTCGCGCCGATGTCGGCGATCTCGCGTCCGTTCAGGCGGTACGCGCCGCCGCTCGGCGTGTCGAGCAGGCCGAGGATCGCGAGCAGCGTCGACTTGCCGCAGCCGGACGGGCCGGAGATCGACACGTACTCGCCGCGCGCGATGTCGAAGTGCACGCCGGCGAGCGCGTGCGTCTCGACCTCGTCGGTCAGGAACACCTTCGTGATCGCTTCGAGATGGATCAGCGGGTCGTTGCTCATCGCGGTTCGGTCCTGGTCGGTGCGGCGGCGCGACGCGCGCGGCCGCGGGCGGAGATCGAGATCACTTGAGTCGGATGCGGTCGTACTGGTCGTAGGCGCTGGTGTCGGAGAGCACGACGCGGTCGCCCACGGTGAGGCCTTCGCGGATCTCGATCAGGTTCACCGAGCTCTTGCCGAGGCGCACCGGCACGCGCGCGGCGACGCCGTCGGCCGGATCGACGCGGAACAGGCGCACGTCCGAATCCGGCTGGCCGAACGCGGGCCGGCCGACGTAGAGCACGTCCGGCAGCCGCTCGATCTCGATCGTGCCGTCGACGGAGAGGTCCGGCCGCGCGCCCGGCGGCAGCGTGCCGGAGAGCTCGACGTCGACCTGCACCGCACCGTTCTGCACGGCCGGGTCGACGCGCAGCACGCGGCCGCCGACGATGCCGTTGCGCGTGTCGACCTTGACCGGCTGGCTGAGTGCGACGTCCTTCGCCTGCGTTTCGGCGATGCGCAGCTCCGCCATCAGCTCGCCCGGCCGCGCGACGCGCGCGAGGTTCGTGCCGGCCGCGACCTGCTGGCCTTCCTCGACCGGCACCTGCTGCAGGATGCCGGCGATGCCGGCGCGCACGCGCAGCGCATCGGCCTGACGCTGGCGCAGCTCGCGCGTGGCGGCGAGCTGGTTGAGCCGCGCCTGCTCCGCGGCGAGCTGCGCGGCGATGTTGCGGCCGAACTCGGCGACGCGCTGCTGCTCGATGTCGACGCGGTTCTTGAGCTGCTCGAGCGTGATCAGGCTCTTCTTGTACTGCACGGCCGGAATCACGCCGCGCTCGGCGACCGGCTTCTCGGCCTCGGCCTGCATGCGCGCGGCCTCGAAGTCGCTCTTCGCCGCGGCGAGCGCGGACTGCTCGTCGAGCAGCTTCGAGTTCAGGTCCGTGCGCTTCGCGGCGAGGTCGGACTCCGCCGCGGTGACCGCGGTCCTCGCCGCGAGCAGCTGGTCGTCGACCTCGGGATTGCTGAGCTCGAGGATGACCGTGTCCTTGTCGACCGCCGCGCCCGGCTTGACCACGATGCGCTCGACGCGCGCGGCGGTCTCCGCGGCGATCCAGCGGATCTCCTTCGGCACCAGCGTGCCGGGACCGCGCACTTCGCGCAGCAGCTCGCCGCGCTTGACCGTGTCGATCAGCACGCTGCTGCGCTCGACGCTCGGCAGCGCCGGGCCGAGCTTGGCGAGGCCGACGCCGGCGGCGGCGAGCAGCGCGACCACGCTCGCGCCGATGATCGTCCGGCGGCGGCGCTTGCGGAGCTTGAGTTCGGGGCGGGCGATGTCCATGCGCAGACAGGAGCAGGGAACGTGCCAGCGCCGGCGGCGGGCGCTGCCGAGCCGTGGCGGCCGCGCCCGGCGCGGCTCCGAGCGTGCGACACGGCCACCGGTGCCGGGGCCGCGAACCGCGGAGTGTCCGCCGGCGGACAGTGCCGCGACCGGAACCGTTCAGTCGCGGCGCCCGGCCCGGCATCCGCTCGTGGGCTCGGGTAGGACGCGGATCGCGCGAGCCGGGCGTGCAGGGCACCGGTCCGCCGCTCCCCGCGGCTCGGCGGCGGCGCGCACGGAGCGGTATGCCGGTGTGTTTTGTAGGAGGGTCAGAACTCGAGATCGACCGCCGCGCAGAGGTAGTCGATCATCGGCGCGACGCGCTCGAACGCGTCGACGAGGAACGGGCGCAGCTCCGCCGAGCACGCGAGCGCGTCGGGGAAGCCGATGCCGGCGGCGAAGTTCTTGCGTTTCAGATCCTCGATCAGCTCGTGCGCCGGATCGAAGCCGCGCGGCGGCCGCGACAGGCTCTCGCCCCAGAACTCGAAGCGCTCGCGGAACGCCTTCGCCTGCGTCGCACGTTTCCACGCCGCCGGGTTGTCGGCGAGGAACTCGCGGATCTTCTTCAGCGTCGCCGGCTGCGGATGCCAGATGCCGCCGCCGACGAAGCAGTCGCGCGGCTGGATGTGCGTGTAGAACGACGGCGCCTCGATCTCGCGACGGCGTTCGTGGCCGAAGCGCGCGCCGGCCCAGGTCTTGTACGGCGTCTTGTCGCCGGAGAAGCGCGTGTCGCGGTGGATGCGGAACAGCGAACCGCCCTGCGCGCGCGCGTCGGCGCGGAAGCGCGGGCTGATCTTCGCGAGCGGTTCGGCGAGATCGGCGATCAGGCGCAGGTACGGCCCGCGCACCACGTCGTCGTAGCGCGACTTGTTCGCCGCGAACCAGGTGCGGTCGTTGTGCGCGGCGAGATCGCGCAGGAACTTGAACGTCGCCGGCGTGAAGTAGACGGGGCTCATCGGAACGAGGTCGGCGGAAGCAGCGGCCATTGTAGTGGCGCGCCGCGCGCGCGCATGCCGGTCGGAGCCGGCGTCAGCCGCGATCCGCGTGGCGCGGTGCGACGCGTGCAGTGCGATGCGATGCGGCGCGGCGTTCATACGCGCATCCATGCCTGGGTGGCGGTGGCGCGGTCGCGGCTGAAGCCGGCTCCTACGGGCCGGCGACGCCCTTGTCGGAAGCGGCGTCAGCCGCGACCGGCAAGGCCGGTGGGCGTGAATGAGAGGCCGGGTCACGCGGACGGCGGCGGCGCGGCGGCGGCGAGGTCGGGCGGGCGCAGCGCGCGCGCGGCGGCGTCCCAGCGGCGATCGGCGACGTCGGCTTCGTTCGCGCGCGCCGCGTCGTTCGCGGCATCGGCGCCGGCCGGCCCGGCCTCGGCAGCGGTCGACGAGGCGTCGGCACCGGTCGGCGGGACGCCGCCGGTCAGCGCGGCGACGCGCGCGCAGAACTCGGCGCGCGGCAGCAGGCGCGCGCCGAGCGTGAACAGATGCGGCGAGGCGACCTGCGCGTCGAGCAGCGGACATCCGCGCGCATGGAGCAGGCGCGCGAGCGCGAGCAGCGCGACCTTCGAGCCGTTCGGCGCCGCGCTGAACATCGACTCGCCGAAGAACATGCGGCCGATCGCGACGCCGTAGATGCCGCCGGCGAGCCGGTCGCCGTCCCAGGCCTCGACTGAGTGCGCGTGGCCGAGCCGGTGCAGGCGCACGTAGGCGGCGTGCATCTCCGGCGTGATCCAGGTGCCGCGCTGCTTCGCGCGCGGCGCGGCGCAGGCGCGCACGACCTCGGCGAACGCGGTGTCGGCGCGCAGCGTCCAGGTGCAGCCGCGCAGCCAGCGCGCGAGCCGGCGCGGCACGTGCATCGCGCCGGTGTCGAACACCGCTCGCATGGCCGGCGACCACCACAGGATCGGCTCGCCGCGCGAGTACCACGGAAAGATGCCGCGCCGGTACGCGGCGAGCAGCCGTGGCGGCGACAAATCGCCGCCGGCGGCGAGCAGGCCGTCCGGTTCGGCGAGCGCGTGCTCGACCGGCGGGAACGCATCCGGCGCGGCCGCGTCGAGGAACGGCAGGCGGATCACGAGGGTTCCGCGTACGGCGAATGCTCGAGCAGCTCGTCGCGGTAGTCCTCGAGCGCGTGCGCTTCGCGTCGCAACGCGTCGGCGATCGCGGCGCGGAAGCGCGGATCGGCGATCCAGTGGAACGAGCGCGTCCGCGTCGGCAGGAAGCCGCGCGCGAGCTTGTGCTCGCCCTGCGCGCCGGGCTCGAACGTGGTCAGCCCCGCGTCGAGGCAGTGCTCGATGCCTTGGTAGTAGCAGGCTTCGAAATGCAGGCCTTCGACGGTT
>DASWOS010000339.1:0-4184 GCA_036398645.1 Dokdonella sp.
AGCAGCAGACCCGCCCATGCCAAGAACCGGCGCAAGGCACGCCGCCGGACGCACGCGCCGTGCTCGAATCGCTCGCCCATCGTTCCCCCGCCCCGTCCCGCCGCGGCCGGCGGCGAGTGGCGGAAGGATAGTGCATGGCGCGAGGCCGCGATGCGGCCAGCCGCTCACGTCTGCGCCGAGGCGAAGAACATCAGATAGACGAGGCGGCCGTTTTCGAGCGTGTCGCCGAACGCGGGCCCGGCCGTGTGCCAGAGCCACGGCCGGAGCAGCACGAGCCGGTTGAAGCGCATCGGCACCTGCATCGTGCGCTCCCATTTCGAATCGTCGTTGCTGTCCTTCTCGATGATGTCGCGGTGCATGTCCTCGATCGAGGCATAGCCCATCGCGGCGAGCTCGCGCGCGTCGATCGGGCCGCGATCGGTGCCGGTGCGGATGTGGCGGAAGAACTCGGTGCCGCCGCGGCAGTCCTGCGGCCGGCTGAGGTACAGGATTCCGGACCAGTACGCGCGATCGATGTGCACCTTGGCGCGGCCGACGTCGGCGGCCAGCGTGATCCGGCACTTCGCGTGCGACTGCAGCGGCGAGATCGGCCGCAGCGGCTCGCCGACGATGCGCGAGACCTGCTCGGCGAGTCCTTCGATGTTGACGCGCTCGAGCGAGTTGCGGCCGGGGAACGCGCCTTCCAGCTGCGGATAGGTCAGCCGCAGCGCGGCGCGGCGCAGCTCGGCCGCGTTGTCGAGGAAGTCGTCGACGATGATCAGCGAGGTCGGCATCGGCGGCGAGCTTAACCGCGCGCGTCGACCGCTCACAACCGCGCGCGGAGGCCGCTCGCGACCGGCGCGGCGCGGCTCCCGGCGTGCCGTCGTCGCCGCGGACACGACGAGGCGGCCTGCCGCTCCGCACGGCGACGTCCACGCGCGCGGACGTCGCATTCGTCATCCGGCGCACACCGTGGCGGACGTCGCCGACGCGGTCCGCGGCGCGGCGCTCAGGCCGCGCGGCTCAGCGCGGCGAAATCGTCGTCGGAGAGCTCGAGCGCCGCCGCGGCGACGTTCTCCTCGAGGTGCTGGACGCGCCCGGTGCCCGGAATCGGCAACATGACCTTCGAGCGCTTCAGCAGCCAGGCGAGCGCGACCTGCCCGTTCGTCGCGCCGAGCCGACGGGCGACGTCGGCGACCGCGGAGCCGGGGCCGGTCAGCTCGCCGGCCGCGAGCGGAAACCACGGAATGAAGCCGATGCCGTGCTGCTCGCAATACTCGAGCACCTTCTCGCTCTGGCGATTGCCGAGGTTGTAGAGGTTCTGCACGGTCGCGACCGGGAACACCTTGCGCGCGGCCTCGATGTCGTCGACACCGACTTCGCTGAGGCCGGCGTGGCGGATCAGGCCCTCCTTCTGCATCTCGGCGATGACGCCGAACTGCTCGTCGCGCGGCACGGCCGGGTCGATGCGATGCAGCTGCCACAGGTCGATGCGTTCGACGCCGAGCCGGCGCAGGCTCATCAGCACGCATTGGCGCAGATACTCGGGCCGCCCGACCGGCTTCCAGATGTCCGGTCCGTGCCGCGTCAGGCCGCCCTTCGTCGCGATCAGCAGGCCGCGGTACGGATGCAGCACCTCGCGGATCAGGTTCTCGCTGACCTCCGGTCCGTAGCTGTCGGCCGTGTCGATCAGGTCGACGCCGAGCTCCGGCACACGCTTCAGCGTCGCGCGCGCCCCGGCCGGATCGGCCGGCTCGCCCCAGACGCCCTTGCCGGTGATGCGCATCGCGCCGAAGCCGAGACGGTGGACCGTGACGTCGCCGCCGATCTTGAACGCGCCGGACGGCGCGGCCGAAGGTTGACTGGACATGCGCAAGCTCCTCGGGAGGGAAAGACGCGGAATCCAGCTAGCTGAGTGCGCGGCGGCGGATATCAAGCCGAGGACCGGCGGCCGCGGAACGCGCCGCGTTCCGCCGCCGGGACCGGGCGGCTCGAACGCGATCCGCTCACGAGCCGTTCCCGATCACCTGATACATTCGGCGCATGACCCAGCTCGCGCTGTTCGCGACCGGCTCGGAGATCCTGCTCGACGACGCGAGCGGGCGCATCGCGTACACGTCGGCGCTGGTGCCGCCGGCGCTCGCGCACCGCTGGTTCGAAGCGCTGCGCGACGGCATCGATTGGCGCGCCGGCACGCGCGTCATGTACGAACGCGAGGTCGACGTGCCGCGTCTGCGCGCGCATTTCCGCCTCGACGACGAGGCGCTGCCGGCGCCCCTGCGCGACGCGCTCGACGCGGTGCGCAGCGCGGTGCCGGCGCCGTTCGACAGCGTCGGGCTCAACTTCTATCGCGACCAGCGCGACAGCGTCGCGCCGCACAACGACAAGCTCGCCGACCTCGTCCGCGGCGAGCCGATCGCGCTGCTCTCGCTCGGCGCGACGCGGCGCATGACGATCCGCGCGAAGCAACCGCCGAAGCGCGTGCTGCACGTCGATCTCGACGCCGGCAGCCTGCTCGAGATGAGCTGGACCACGCAGCTCCACTACGATCACGCGATCCCGAAGCAGCGCACGCCGGTCGGCCCGCGCATCAGCCTCGCGTTCCGCGTACGCGGACGGGAGCGGCGCCGCGATGGCTGAGCTCAGGATCGCGACGTTCAACGTCAACGGCGTGCGCTCGCGGCTCGCGCACCTGCTCGAATGGCTCGACCGCGAGCGCCCCGACGTCGCCTGCCTGCAGGAGCTGAAGGCGCCCGACGACGCGTTCCCGATCGCCGACGTCCGCGCCGCCGGCTACGGCGCGATCTGGCACGGGCAGCGCTCGTGGAACGGCGTCGCGATCCTCGCGCGCGGCGCCGAGCCGGTCGAACGCCGGCGTGGCCTGCCCGGCGATCCCGACGACGCGCACAGCCGCTATCTCGAAGCGAGCGTGCACGGGCTCGTCGTCGGCTGCCTGTACCTGCCGAACGGCAATCCGCAGCCGGGCCCGAAGTTCGACTACAAGCTCGCCTGGTTCGAACGCCTGATCACACACGCGGCGACGCTGCGCCGGCTGCGCACGCCGGTCGTGCTCGCCGGCGACTACAACGTCGTGCCGACCGATTTCGACGTCTACAACCCGGCGTCGTGGCGCAAGGATGCGCTGCTGCAGCCGGAGAGCCGCGCCTGCTATGCGCGGCTGCTCGCGCAGGGCTGGACCGACGCACTGCGCGCGCGCTACCCGGATGCGCGCATCTACACGTTCTGGGACTACTTCCGCCAGCATTGGCAACGCGACGCCGGCCTGCGCATCGACCATCTGCTGCTGAATCCACCGCTCGCGAAGCGGCTGCGCGACGCCGGCGTCGACCGCTGGGTACGCGATCTGCCCGGCGCGAGCGACCACGCGCCGACTTGGATCAGCGTCGATGCGGACGCGGCGCGCCGTCCAGCGCCGCGACCCGTCGGCCGCGCGCGCGCATCGCGCACGCGGCCGCGCACGGGCTGATCCGTTACGACGCGCTCCAACCGGCGCTGAACGTGCCGGCGCCCGATTCATCGCCGGCGTGCCGAGCGCACGCGATAGTCGGCACATCGAATCCGCGGAGTCCGATCATGGCCGACGACGATTTCTCGAGTCAGCGCCGCACGGTGCTCGGCGGCGTCGCCGCCGCGCTCGCCGCGTCCGGCGTCACCGCGGCGGCTGCACCCGCGACCGGCAGCAGCGATGCGACACCACCCCCGCCGCCGCTGCGCGATCCGCGCGAGCTGTATCCGAAGCCGCCGTTCGCGAGCCAGTCGCAGCCGTGGCCCGGACTCGCGAGCCGGATGAACCCGCCGCCGGACCACGGCGAGCAGAGCTATCGTGGCCGTGGCCGGCTGAGCGGGCGCAAGGCGCTCGTGACCGGCGGCGATTCCGGCATCGGTCGCGCCGCCGCGATCGCGTTCGCGCGCGAAGGCGCCGACGTCGCGATCAGCTACCTGCCGGCCGAGGAGGAAGACGCGCAGGCCGTCGCGCATTGGATCCGCGACGCCGGCCGCAAGGCCGTGCTGCTGCCCGGCGACATCTCGCATGAAGGCGTCTGCGAGCGGCTCGTGGCCGACGCGGTAACGCAGCTCGGCGGTCTCGACATCCTGGTCAACAATGCCGGCCGCATGGGCCAGACGCAGGGTCTGCTCGAAACCAGCACCGAGCGGTTCGACACGCTGATGAAGACCAACGTCTA
>DASWOS010000340.1:0-6480 GCA_036398645.1 Dokdonella sp.
GCGACGATCGTGCCGATCGACGGCAACCAGCAGCTGATGACGCTCGCGCAGAAGGCGAACGTCGAAATGCGCCAGATGCAGGCCGACAACGTGATGCCGCTGTGGCGCATCCTGCTCGACTGGGTGCCGATCCTGATCTTCATCGGCCTGCTGATCTACTTCATGCGCCAGATGCAGGCCGGCGCCGGCGGCCGCGGCGCGATGTCGTTCGGCCGCTCGCGCGCGAAGCTGCAGGGCGAGGATCAGGTCAAGATCACGTTCGCCGACGTCGCCGGCTGCGACGAGGCGAAGGAGGAGGTCTCCGAACTCGTCGAGTTCCTGCGCGACCCGTCCAAGTTCACCAAGCTCGGCGGCAAGATTCCGCGCGGCGTGCTGATGGTCGGCTCGCCGGGCACCGGCAAGACGCTGCTCGCGAAGGCGATCGCCGGCGAGGCGAAGGTGCCGTTCTTCTCGATCTCGGGCTCGGACTTCGTCGAGATGTTCGTCGGCGTCGGCGCGGCGCGCGTGCGCGACATGTTCGAGCAGGCCAAGAAGCACGCGCCGTGCATCATCTTCATCGACGAGATCGACGCGGTCGGCCGCCATCGCGGCGCCGGCCTCGGCGGCGGCCACGACGAGCGCGAGCAGACGCTGAACCAGCTGCTCGTCGAGATGGACGGCTTCGAAGGCAACGAGGGCATCATCGTCATCGCCGCGACGAACCGTCCGGACGTGCTCGATCCGGCGCTGCTGCGCCCGGGCCGCTTCGACCGCCAGGTCGTCGTGCCGCTGCCGGACCTGCGCGGCCGCGAGCAGATCCTGAAGGTGCACATGCGCAAGGTGCCGCTCGCGAACGACGTCGAGCCGCTGACGATCGCGCGCGGGACGCCGGGCTTCTCCGGCGCGGATCTCGCCAACCTCGTCAACGAGGCCGCGCTGTTCGCCGCGCGCGAGAACACGCGCGAGGTCAACATGATTCATTTCGAGCGCGCCAAGGACAAGATCATGATGGGCGCCGAGCGCCGCTCGATGATCATGAGCGACGACGAGAAGAAGCTGACCGCGTACCACGAGGCCGGCCACGCGATCGTCGGGCTGTCGGTGCCGGAGCACGATCCGGTGCACAAGGTCACGATCATTCCGCGCGGCCGCGCGCTCGGCGTGACGATGTTCCTGCCGGAGCAGGACCGCTACAGCCACAGCAAGATCTCGCTCGAGAGCCGGCTCGCGAGCCTGTACGGCGGCCGCGTCGCCGAGGAGCTGATCTTCGGCGACGAGAAGGTCACGACCGGTGCGTCGAACGACATCCAGCGCGCGACGCAGCTCGCGCGCGACATGGTCATGAAGTACGGCCTGTCCGAGGAGCTCGGCCCGATGACCTACAGCGACGAGGAGGACGAAGTGTTCCTCGGCCGCTCGGTCACGCAGCACAAGTCGATCTCCGAGGAGACCGCGCGCAAGATCGACGAGGTCGTGCGCGGCGTCGTCGACCGCGCGTACTCGCGTGCGCGCGAGATCCTGATCTCGAACATGAGCAAGCTCGAGACGATGGCGCGCGCGCTGCTGCAGTACGAGACGATCGACCGCGAGCAGATCGCCGCGATCATGGCCGGGCGCGAACCGGGCCCGCCGAAGGACTGGCGCGGCGGCGACTCGAAGCCGGGCACCGGCAGCGGCAGCCCGCGCGGCGGCGAGAGCCCGATCGGCGGACCGGCCGTGCAGCCGCGCCGCCGCTTCGAGGACTGAGCCGGCGCCGCTTCGCGACGATCGGGAAACGAAAAGGCCGCCTCCGGGCGGCCTTTCTTCATCCGGCGCTTTCCGCCGCGGGCGCATGCTCGGCCGATGAGCTCGAAGTGTGTCGCCACGACGTCTCGCCCGCGAGCGCCGACTTCGGCGGCGGCCTCGGTCGCGCGGCCGCGAACCGTCGGGACGACGGCGCCGCGTCGGCGCCGGAGCGGGGGCGCCGGAAGCCGCCGCGCGACGCGTGCGCCGCGGCGGGCGACGGCCTTCGCCACGGACGAGCGCGCGGCCGCGGGACGTTCGCGATGAGCGACGAGAAACGAAACCGGTTTGCCGCGCGGGAAGCGCGCCGGCGCACGCGCGCGCCGCGCACGCGCGCCAGGATCGCCGCGGCCGCGCTGGTCGGCGTGCCCGTGCTGGCCGCGGCGGCCGCGCTCGTCGAGATCGCGACCTACGTCGATCCGTATCACGACCTCGTCGCCGCGGCCGGCTACGTCGCGAAGAGCGCCGAGGTCGGCGGCGTGCGGCTCCGCTACGTCGAAGGGCCGGACCACGGTCCGCCGCTGGTTCTGCTGCACGCCCAGTTGCTCGACTGGTTCAGCTACAGCCGCGTGCTGCCGGCGCTGTCGCGCTCGTTCCACGTGTTCGACGTGGACTATCCCGGCCACGGCCGTACGGTGACGCCGGCGGACTATCCGATGACGGCAAACCGGATCGGCGCCGATCTCGCCGAGTTCATCGACCGACGCATCGGCGAGCCGGTCTACGTCAGCGGAAATTCGTCGGGCGGCTTGCTCGCCGCGTGGCTCGCCGCGAACCGTCCGGCATCGATCAGAGCCGCGTTGCTCGAGGACCCGCCGCTGTTCTCGTCCGAATATCCGCGCATCCGGCGCACGATCGCCAACCGCGCGTTCGAGACGAGCTTCGCGGCGACGCGCGACCGCCCCGACGACTTCCTGCTGTACTGGATTCGCGGCAACGCGCGGTTCTTCGGAGAGCACGTCGGTCCCGGCGTCGCGACGCTGCTGAGCGCGGCGGTGCGCACGTATCGGTGGGCGAAGCCGGGCCAGCCGCCGGAGATCGGCCTGCTGCGCAACGACACGGTGCGCATGCTCGTGCGCGGGCTCGATCAGTACGATCCGCGCTTCGGCGCCGCGTTCTACGACGGCACCTGGAACGCGGGATTCGATCACGCCGAAGCGTTGCGGAAGATCGCCTGCCCGGTGCTGCTGATGCAGGCGGACTACTCGACGCTGCCGGACGGCACCCTCGAAGGCGCGATGAGCAAGGAGGACGCCGGGCGCGCGATGTCGCTGCTGAAGCGCGGCACCTACGTGAAGGTCGCTTCGGGCCACGTCGTCAACCTCGACCGGCCCGACGCGTTCGTCGCGGCGCTCGAATCGTTCTTTCGGCGAGCGCCCGCGATGCGGTGACGCGGCACCGCCGCGCGCTGCGGCAGCGCGATGCGCGCCTGCCGTTCGCCGAGCCGCACGCACGCGCCGTCACGCATGGACCGGAATCGAGTGCCCGGTGTACGAACGCGCGCGCCGCGCTTCGCCGATGTCTGCGAGCGGACCGCGCGCGATGCCGCTCGTCGCCGCCGCGCGGCCGCAGCGTCGACGCGCCGGCGCGCGGCCGTGCCGGCGCTGCCGCATCGTGTAAAGTGCGCTGCGCCTGCGCAGCCGTCGCCCGAACGCCGGCGCAGGCCGCTCCCGCGGTATGCCGCCGCGCCACCGAGTGCCTCGCATGGTCCGAACATCGCCCCCGAACCGCCGCGCCACCGCGTTCGCGCCTTCCGTCGAGCCGGTCGCAGCACGGTCGTCGACCAGCGCCGACGACGCCGCGGCCGACGCGGCCAACGACGCGGCGCGGCGGCCCGATCGCATGTCCGCCGACGGCGTCGGAAAGGCACCGAACTGATGTTCGCGCCGCGCCTGGACTTGAACGGCCGCGAGCTCGTGCTCGACCGCACGCGCATCGCCGGCATCGTCAACGTGACGCCGGATTCGTTCTCCGACGGCGGCCGCTTCGCGTCGGTCGACGCGGCCGTCGCGCACGGCCTCGCGCTCGTCGACGACGGCGCCGACCTGCTCGACGTCGGCGGCGAATCGACGCGACCGGGCGCCGGCGAGGTCGCCGCGGCCGACGAGATCGCGCGCGTCGTGCCGGTCGTAGAGGCGCTCGCGAAGCGCACGACGGTGCCGATCTCGATCGACACGTCGAAGGCGGAGGTCATGCGCGCCGCGGTCGCGGCCGGCGCCGGGCTCGTCAACGACGTGCGCGCGCTGCGCGGCGACGGCGCGCTCGACGCGGTCGCCGCGCTCGGCGTGTCGGTGTGCCTGATGCACATGCTCGGCGAGCCGCGCACGATGCAGGACGCGCCGCACTACGACGACGTCGTCGCCGACGTGCATCGCTTCCTCGCCGAGCGCCTGTTCGCCTGCCAGATGGCCGGCATCGACAAGAAGAACCTGCTCGTCGATCCGGGCTTCGGCTTCGGCAAGACGCTCGAGCACAACCTCGCGCTGCTGCGCGCGCTCGAGCGCTTCGCCGAGCTCGCGCCGGTCATGGTCGGGCTGTCGCGGAAGTCGATGATCGGCACGCTGACCGGACGCGAGCGGCCGGCCGAGCGCGCCGTCGGCTCGGCCGCGGCCGCGCTGATCGCCGCGCAGCGCGGCGCCGCGATCGTGCGCGTGCACGACGTCGCCGCGACGCGCGACGCGCTGGCGGTCTGGCACGCGCTCGCGCAGGCCGACGCGCCGCCGGCACGGCGCGCGCCGGCGGCGAAGCCGTCCGCGCTCTGGGACGACGACTGAGCCGCCGCGGTCGCGCGCGGCTCGCGGACGCGTCGATGCGCGCGCGGCGCGCGCGTCACGCGCCGTGCGGCGCGGCGTTCGCGCGCGGCGGCGGCCGTGAGGTCCTCTCGACCGGTGTCGCCGCCGCGGCCGCTCAGCCGCGCATCACCAGATGCCGAGCCGCTCGTGCGCCGCGCGTGCCGCCGCGCCGACCGAGAACGCGTCGAAGAAGCCGGGCAGGTCCGCCGCGGCGAGGTTCACGCGCAGCGCGGCCGGCGCATGCGGATCGACGCGCAGACGCGTGCGCGCCTCGGCCGGCGCGAGCGTCTGCCGCCAGATCGTCGCCCAGCTCAGGAAGAAGCGCTGGTGCTGGTCGTAGCCGTCGAGCATCGGATCGGCGCCGCCGCGCTCGGCGAGCGCGGCGCGCAACGCGTCGAACGCGATCGCGAGCCCGCCGAAGTCCGCGATGTTCTCGCCGAGCGTCAGGCGGCCGTCGACCGGCTGGCCGTGCACGTTCGCCGCGTCGAAGTGCTCGACGAGGCGCCGAGCGCGCGCGTCGAAGCGCGCGCGGTCGTCCGCGCTCCACCCGTCGTCGAAACGACCGTCGGCGCCGAAGCGGCTGCCCTGGTCGTCGTAGCCGTGCGTCATCTCGTGCGCGAGGACGGCGCCGATGCCGCCGTAGTTCAGCGCGGCGTCGGCGTCCGCGTCGAAGAACGGCGGCTGCAGGATCGCGGCCGGGCAGGCGATCTCGTTGCGCAGCGGATCGTAGCCGGCGTTGACGGTCTGCGGCGTCATCGGCCATTCGTCCGCGTCGGTCGGCGCGGCGAGCTTCGCGACGAGGCGGCGGCGCGCGAACGCACGCGCGGCGAGCAGGTTCTCGAGCCAGTCCGTCGGCGACGTCGCGAGGGGCGACCGGTCGCGCCGCGGCGCCGGGCCGCCGATCTTCACGCGCATCGCGGCGAGCTTCGCGAGCGCACGGGCGCGCGTCGCCGCGCTCATCCAGTCGAGCCGCTCGATGCGCGCGCGGAACGCCGCGCGCAGCCGCGCGACGAGCGCTTCGGCGGCCTCGGCGCCGGCGCGCGTCCACGCCTGCGCGAGGTACAGCTCACCGAGCGCGTCGCCGGCGCAGGCGTTCATCGCGTCGAGCACGCGCTTCCAGCGCGGCGGCAGGCGGCGCCGGCCGCGCAGCACGCCGCCGCGGAAGCGCTGCGCCGCCGCGGCGAGATCGTCGCCGAGCCAGGCGGCGAGATCGTCGACCGTGTGGAAGCGCAGGTACGCGCGCCACGCCGCGGCCGGCGCGTCGGCGAGCAGACGTTGCACCTCGGCGTGGAACGCCGGCATCGCGAGCGAGAACGTCGCCGGCGGCGCGACGCCGTGCGCGGCGAAGAACGCGCTCCACGGCGCGCACGGGCATTCGCGGTCGGCCGCGGCGATCGCGACGCGGCGCCGGCGCAGCGTCACGTCGCGCGCGAGCGCACGGCGCGGCAGCGACGCCGCGGCGAGCCGCGTCTCGAGCGCGACGACCGCGGCGGCCTGCGCGGTGGCCGCGTCCGGCGCGAGTCCGCCGGCCTCGAGCATCGTCGCAACGTGCGCGGCGTACGCGTCGCGCAGCGACTGCGCGCGCGCGTCGGCGTCGAGGTACAGATCGCGGTCGGGCAGGCCGAGCCCGCCCTGCGTCACGCAGCCGATCGTCCGACGCGGATCGTCGAAGTCCGGCTCGACCGCGAACTCGAACAGCACCGGCCAGCCGCGTGCGTGGCGCTCGGCGACGTAGGCCGCGATCGCGCGCGCGTCGGCGAGCGCGTCGATCCGCGCGAGCTCGCGACGGAGCGGCGCGAAGTCGAGCGGCGCGCGCGCGCCGCAGCCGATGCCGCTCCGCCAGAGATCGCCGACGATGCGTTCGGCGTCGCTGCGCGCGGCGCCGGCCTGCGCGGCCGCGGCGGCGATCCCGGCCTGCGTGCGCAGC
>DASWOS010000341.1:0-3226 GCA_036398645.1 Dokdonella sp.
CGCGCAGACCTCGAGGCCGACGCGCAATGAACGCCGATCCGCAGACCCCCGCGGCGCCGTTCGATCCGGAGCAGGTGCGCGCGGACTTTCCGCTGCTCGCGCGCCACGTGCACGGCAAGCCGCTCGTCTACTTCGACAACGCGAACACGTCGCAGAAGCCGGCCGTGGTCATCGAGGCGGTCGACCGCTTCTACCGCGAGACGAACGCGAACGTCGCGCGCGCGGTGCACCAGCTCGGCGAGGAGGCGACCGCCGCGTACGAGGGCGCGCGCACGAAGCTCGCGCGCTTCATCGGCGCCGCCTCGCCGGCCGAGATCGTGCTGACCAGCGGCACGACGCAGGCGATCAATCTCGTCGCGTACAGCTACGCGCTGCCGCGGCTGCGGCCCGGCGACGAGATCCTCGTCACGACGATGGAGCACCACGCGAACATCGTGCCGTGGCAGATCGTCGCCGAGCGCGCCGGCGCGAAGGTCGTCGCCGCGCCGATCACGCCGCGCGGCGAGCTCGTCGTCGAGGAGTTCGTCGCGCGCCTGACGCCGCGCGTGCGCCTCGCCGCGGTCACCCACGTGTCGAACGTGCTCGGCACGGTCAACCCGATCCGCGAGCTCGCGCGCGCCGCGCACGCGCACGGCGTGCCGCTGCTCGTCGACGGCTCGCAGGCCGCGCCGCACCTGCCGATCGACGTGCGCGCGCTCGGCTGCGACTTCTACGCGCTGACCGGGCACAAGATGTTCGGCCCGACCGGTACCGGCGCGCTGTGGGCGCGCCGCGAGCTGCTGCGCGAGATGCCGCCGTTCTTCGGCGGCGGCGAGATGATCCGCGAGGTCCGCTTCGAGGGCACGACGTTCGCGGACCCGCCGCACCGCTTCGAGGCCGGCACGCCGAACATCGCCGGCTTCGTCGGCCTCGGCGCCGCGATCGACTACGTCGAGTCGCTCGGCCGCGAGCGCATCGCCGCGTACGAGCGCGACCTGCTCGGCTACGCGACGGACGCGTTCGCGTCGGTACCGGGCCTGCGCGTGTTCGGCGAGGCGGCGCACAAGGCCGCGGTGATCTCGTTCCTCGTCGAGGGCGCGCACGCGCACGATCTCGCCACGCTGCTCGACCACGAGGGCGTCGCGGTGCGCTCCGGCCATCATTGCGCGCATCCGCTGATGCAGTTCTACGGCGTGCCGGCGACGACGCGCGCGTCGCTCGCGTTCTACAACACGCGCGACGAAGTGGACCGCTTCGTCGACGCGCTCGTGCGCGTGCGCAAGCTGCTGGTCTAGGCGCGTCGGGCTTTCCACGGGCCACGAACGACGATGAGCGACCTCGCCGCGACCGCCGATCCGATCGTGTTCCGCGCCGCGCGGCCGGCCGACGCCGACCGCGTCGTCGCGCTGGTCGAGTGCGCGTACCGCGGCGACGTCAGCCGCCGCGGCTGGACGACCGAGGCCGATCTGCTCGACGGCCAGCGCACGGACGCCGAGACCGTGCTCGAGCTGATCGCGAAGCCGCTGAGCCGCGTGCTGCTGGCCGAGCGCGGCGGCGCGCTGCTCGCCTGCGCGCACGTCGAGAAGACCGGCGCGGCCGCGTACTTCGGCATGTTCGCCGTGCATCCGGACGCGCAGCGCGGCGGCCTCGGCCGGCGCGTGCTCGCCGAAGCCGAGCGCATCGCGCGCGAGGAATGGCGCTGCCGCGAGATGCAGATGACCGTGATCTCGCTGCGCGACGAGCTGATCGCGTGGTACGCGCGGCGCGGCTACCGGCGCACCGGCCGCTACCGCGCGTTTCCGTACGGCGACGAGCGCTTCGGACTGCCCAAGCGCGACGACCTCCGCTTCGAGCTGCTGGTCAAGCCGCTGTGAGCGGGTGGGTCCGCGTCTGCGCGACGGCCGAGCTGCTGCCGGGCGAGTACCGCGTCGTCTACGACGACAACACGCCTATCGCGGTGTTCAACGTCGACGGCGAGCTGTACGCGATCGAGGACGTCTGCACGCACGACGGCGGCGAGCTGACCGGCGGCGTCGTCGAGGGCCGCGAGATCGAGTGCCCGCGCCACGGCGCGCGCTTCGACCTCGCGACCGGCGCGGCGCTCTGCGCGCCGGCCTACGAGCCGACCGCGACGTTCCCGGTCAAGGTCGAGGACGGCGTCGTCTACACGCGCGACGACCGCCGCGACTGAGGCGGACGCCGCGCTAGCTGTGTAAACCCAGCACGTTGTTCAGAGGAAGCTTGAGGCGGCTGACGGGCGGTTGATAGCCGAGGCTGGCATGAGGGCGGTGCCCGTAGTATTGATGAAGCCAGAGCGGCAGATGCGCGGCGCGCTGCTCGGAAGAGTCATAGGCGCGGGCGTAGGCCCATTCGCGCAACGCGGTCTGGATGAAGCGCTCGGCCTTGCCATTGGTGCGCGGGGTATAAGGGCGCGTGAAGAGATGGCGCCGGCCCAGCCGTCGCACGAGGCGGCGGAACACGCGTGAGCGGTAGCAGGAGCCGTTGTCGGTGAGCGGGCGTGCGAAGCGCACGCCGAGGCGGCGGTAATGGCGCAGCGCCTGCAGGAGCGCTCGACAGGCGCTCATCCCGCGTTCGCGCTCGGCATCGAGTTCGAGCAACGCTGGCTCGGGGTGCTCAACCAGTTGGCCCCTCGATGGCCCTCTCACCGTCGGCGAGCTCGCATCGGCGCTGAGGATCACCCATGTCTCGGTCAGCCAGACGCGGCATTCGTTGGAGAGCGCCGGCCTGGTCGAGTCCCAGGCCGACGCGACGGACGCGCGCCGGCGCAAGCTGGTACTCACCGCCGCCGGGCGGCGCCTGGTCCGCCGGTTGCAACCGCTATGCGATCCTTCGAGAAAGCGGCGCTGGAGCTCGCGGCGGAAGCGGGCGAGCTGATGGCGTGCCTCGACCGACTCGACGAAGCGCTGGAACGACAGTCGTTGTTCGAGCGGATCATGAGCCGAGTAACGGATTGGCCGCACACGTTGTCCCTCCTCCTGCCCCATCGTCAGCGCATGCGCACGGCAGGACGCCCAGCATCGCGATCGCGCGGTCGGGCGCGACGAGCTGACCGCTGCGGTGTGGGGGCGCGTCGACATCGCCGAGAACGCCGTCACTCAGACGATCGCGCGTGCGCCGCGCGGTCGGCGACACGGCTGAAGCGCAGCACACGATCCGCATCCGTCCAGGGCAACCCAGCACGATCGGAAATCTCCTGCGCCGATCGCCGCGATCGTCCGTCGTCGCG
>DASWOS010000342.1:0-3874 GCA_036398645.1 Dokdonella sp.
CATGGATGAAGTCCTCTCCTGAATGACGGAAGAGGCTTCATCCCGTTGCGTGGTCCACCTGTGGTCCAATTTGAGGGCACGGGGGCGAATCGTCAAGCACAATCCTGCACCTGCTGCCTTTCCTATCTGTCTGATATAGAAAGGAAGAGAGGTGCTTCCATGTGCCTGATCGCGCCTTGGTGTGTTAGCCTCGGAGGCATTCACACGGCAAGGGTCGCAGGTTCGATCCCTGCACCGCCCACCACCACCATGAAGAGCCGCGCGTCGCGGCACCCTGCGTCGCGCGGCGGCCGGCCGGCGCAATCACGGCGTAATCAGAGCGCGGCACTCCGCATCGATTTTCACGGCCGCGCGCAGTCGCATCCCTGCGCCGCGGCGATGCTCATTTCACGATTCTCGGATTCGTACCGGCCCGGATGTACCCGACACACGCCGACGTGGTTCGCGTGCGCGCGGCGCATCGCGTCGCGAGTGGTCGCCGGCGCCGTACGTGCCGCCGGATCGCGCGGCGCGCTCCGCCGCGGCGTTCGATCAGGCGCGTCGTCGAGCGAATCGCGCCGGGCACGATACGCATCTCGGAAAATCACCGCCGCTCGCCGTCGTCGATATTTCGTGAAAATCGCCGGATGCGTTGTGCGGCCGGATCGCAATAATCGGCTGCATGCGAATGCAGCGGATCGAGGTTCGGTAGAATGGACGCCGAAGCGTCGACGCGGGGCTCGTTCCGCGGCACGCACGGAGCGGCTGACTGACGGGTCGAGACGAATGCCGATCGCACCGTATCCGATCCCCGCGAACGAGGAGGGCCGTCTCAAGGCGCTCGCCGCGTACGGCCTCGTCGACACGCCGCCCGAGGCCGATTTCGACCGGCTGGCCGGGCTCGCGTCGCGCCTGTTCGACGCGCCGATCGTGCTCGTCTCGCTGATCGATCGCGACCGCCAGTTCTTCAAGGCGCACGTCGGCCTCGACGTCTGCGAGACGAGCCGCGAGGTCTCGTTCTGCGCGCACGCGATCGTGCAGGACGACATCCTGCTCGTGCCCGATGCGACGAAAGACCCGCGGTTCGCGTCGAACCCGCTCGTGCTCGGCCCGCCGTTCATCCGCTTCTACGCCGGCAAGCCGCTCGTCGCGCCGAGCGGCGAGAAGATCGGGACGGTCTGCCTGATCGACACCAAGCCGCGCGACGACTTCACGGCCGAGGACCGCAGGAATCTCACCGACCTCGCCGAGCTCGTCATCGACCGCATGGAGATGCGGCGGCTCGATCAGGTCAGGAGCGTGAGCCAGGCGCGCTTCGAGAACATCGCGGCGACCTCGCCCGACGCGATCATCTGCTCGAACGCGGAAGGGCGGATCACGTTCTGGAACCGCTCCGCGGAGAAGGTGTTCGGCTACGCGGCCGCCGAGATCGCGGACAAGAGCGCCGACATCATCGTTCCGGACAGCTGGCGGCGCATCTACGAGGCGGAGCTCGACCGGCTCCGCCACGGGCAGAGGCTCGAGCTCGCCGACCGCACGATCGAGCTGTCCGGCCTGCGCAAGGACGGCAGCGAATTTCCGGCCGAGCTCTCGCTGTCGACCTGGAAGGAAGGCGCGACGACGAGCGTCGGCGCGATCGTCCGCGACATCACCGAGCGCCGCCAGAACGAGGAGCGCCTGTTCCGGCTCGCCTCGCTCGACGCGCTGACCGATCTGCCGAACCGCGGCGCCTGGCGCGACTGTCTCACCGCGACGCTCGCGGCGGAGAAGCCGGCGAGCGTGCTGCTGCTCGATCTCGACGGGTTCAAGGAAGTCAACGACGCGCTCGGCCATTCGGCCGGCGACGCGGTGCTGAAGGAAGTCGCCGCGCGCCTGCGCGCGACGTGCGACGCCGCGATTATGGTCGCGAGGCTCGGCGGCGACGAGTTCGTCGTGCTGCTCCCCGGCGAAGACGAACGCGACGCGACGCGGCTCGCCGCGCGCCTGGTCAAGACGATCTCGCAGCCGTACGAATTCGCCGGCCAGCAGCTCGAGATCGGCGTCAGCGTCGGCATCGCGCTCGCGCCGCGGCACAGCGCGCGTCCGGAGGAGCTGCTCAGCGCGGCCGACCTCGCGCTGTATCGCGCGAAGGCGGCCGGCAAGGGCCGCTACGAGCTGTTCGCGCCGGCGCTGCGCGAGGTCGCGGTCGTGCGTCGCGCGTTCGAGCTGGAGCTGCGCCGCGCGTTCGAGAACGGCGAGCTCGTGCTGTTCTACCAGCCGCAGGTGTCGACGAGCGACCGCCGCTTGACCGGCGCCGAGGCGCTGATGCGCTGGAAGCATCCGCAGCGCGGCCTGCTGTCGCCGGCCTCGTTCATCGAAGTGCTCAGCGAGAAGCCGTCGGCCGGCTCGATCGGCGAATGGATGCTGCGCGCGGCGTGTCGCCAGGTCGCCGAGTGGCGCGCGACGGTGCCGGATTTCCGCATCAGCGTGAACTTGTTCGAGGCGCAGTTCCGCTCCGGAAGGCTGCTGACCGCGGTCCGCGAGGCGCTCGCCGAGAACGCGCTGCCGCCGGAGGCGCTCGAGCTCGAGATCGTCGAGAACATCTTCCTGCGCAACGATCCGACCGTGTCGAAGCTGCTGCACGAGCTGCGCCGGCTCGGCGTCGGCCTCGCGTTCGACGACTACGGCACCGGCTACGCGTCGCTCAGCCTGTTGAAGCGCTATCCGGTCTCGCGCCTGAAGATCGACCGCTCGTTCGTGCGCGACGTCAACACGAATCCCGAGGATGCCGCGGTCGTCAAGGCGGTCTTGTATCTCGCCAAGAACTTCGGCATGGACGTCACCGCCGAGGGCGTCGAAACGGAGGCGCAGCTCGACTTTTTGAAGAGGAACGACTGCCCGGAAGCGCAGGGCTACCTGTTCGGACGCGCGGTGCCGCCGTCGGAGTTCGGCGCGAAGTTCGTCTCGATGCGGCCGATCTAGCCGCGGCGGTCCACTGGCCGCTGCGTGGCCTCGCTGATACGCTGCACGGCCCGACGCGGCGCCGCCGGCGCGGTCGCCGCCGTTCCGAATCCGTCCCGATGAGCCATCCCGCCGCCTCCAGCCACGATTCGATCCGCGCCGTGCTCTGGCGCGGCGACCGGTTGCGCCTGCTCGACCAGCGCCGTCTGCCGGAGGAGGAGGTCTACGTCGAATGCCGGAGCGCCGGCGACGTCGCCGCGGCGATCCGCGACCTCGTCGTGCGCGGCGCGCCGGCGATCGGCATCGCCGCGGCATGGGGCGTCGTGCTCGCGGCACAGGGCGAGCCGGCGCAGCTCGACGCCGCGGCGAGCCTGCTGCGCGCCGCGCGGCCGACCGCGGTGAACCTGATGTGGGCGCTCGACCGCATGCTGCGCGCGGCGCGTGCCGGCGCCGGCGCCGAAGCGCTCGCGCGCGAGGCGCAGGCGATCCAGGACGAGGATCTCGCCGCGAACCGGCACATGGGCGAGCTCGGCGCCGCGCTGCTCGGCGACCGCGTCGGCGTGCTGACCCATTGCAACACCGGTTCGCTCGCGACCGCCGGCTACGGCACCGCGCTCGGCGTGATCCGTGCCGGCGTCGAGTCCGGGCGCATCGCGCGCGTGTACGCCGGCGAGACGCGGCCGTGGCTGCAGGGCGCGCGGCTGACGATGTGGGAGCTGCTGCGCGACGGCATCGCGGCGACGCTCGTCGCGGATTCCGCGGCCGCGCACCTGATGAAGTCCGGCGCGGTGCAGTGGGTCGTCGTCGGCGCGGACCGCATCGCCGCGAACGGGGACACCGCGAACAAGATCGGCACCTACGCGCTCGCGATCGCGACGCGCCATCACGGCGTGCGCTTCATGGTCGTCGCGCCGTCGTCGACGGTCGACCTGTCGACGCCGGACGGCGCCGGCAT
>DASWOS010000343.1:0-3510 GCA_036398645.1 Dokdonella sp.
GGCGCTGTTCACGAACGTGCCGGGCCTGCGCGTCGTGCTGCCGTCGTCGCCGGGCCGCGCCTACGGCCTGCTGCTCGCCGCGATCCGCGATCCGGACCCGGTCGTGTTCTTCGAGCCGAAGCGCATCTACCGCCAGTACAAGGAAGAGGTGCCCGACGACGGCGAGGCGCTGCCGCTCGACGTCTGCTTCGTGCTGCGCGACGGCAGCGACGTGACGCTGGTCACCTGGGGCGCGCAGGTCAAGGAGACGCTCGAGGCCGCCGACGCGCTCGCCGAGCAGGGCGTAAGCGCCGAGGTCGTCGACGTCGCGACGCTGAAACCGCTCGACTTCGACACGATCCACGAGTCGGTGCGCAAGACCGGCCGCTGCGTCATCGTGCACGAGGCGCCGCGCACGGCCGGCTTCGGCGCGGAGATCGCCGCGCGCCTCGCGAGCGAGGCGCTGTACGACCTCGTCGCGCCGGTCGAGCGCGTGACCGGCTTCGACGTGCACATCCCGCTGTACCGGCTCGAGATGAAGTACCTGCCCGGCGTCGAGAAGATCGTCGCCGCCGCGCAGCGCACGCTGGCCGCGTCATGAGCGCACGCCCGCCGTTCGCGCGCTCCGCGGCGTGCGCCGGCGCGCAGCGCGTGCCCGCGCCGTCGCGCCGGCCGGCGCCGTGCGCCGAGCGCCGCCGCCGCGCGCTCCGCTCGGCGCTACCGCTCCGCCCCCGATCCTCGCTCAACCTGCGCGACTAGCCATGGCCGACATCAAGACATTCAGACTCCCTGACCTCGGCGAGGGCCTGCCCGACGCGACGATCGTCGAGTGGCTCGCCGCCGAAGGCGCGACGGTGCGGCTCGACGAGCCGCTGGTCTCGATGGAGACCGCGAAGGCCGTCGTCGAAGTGCCGTCGCCGTTCTCCGGCAAGCTCGTCAAGCGCCACGGCGAAGCCGGCGACGTCATCGCGACCGGCGCCGCGCTCGCCGAGTTCGAGATCGATCCGGCGGCGCCGCAGCGCGCCGAAGCGGAGGCGACCGGACACCACCACGGCGCGCCGAAGCACGCCGGCGCCGGCAGCGCGGCGCCGGACGCGCGCGGCGTCGTCGCCTCCGACGAAGGCGGCGAGCTCGTCGCGGACGAGGCCGGCCGCGCCGACGAGGGCACCGTCGTCGGCGCGATGCAGACGAGCGACCGCCTGCACGTCGAGCGCGCGGCGAGCGTCGGCGGCGTCAAGGCCGTGCCGGCCGTGCGCGCGCTCGCGAAGAAGCTCGGCGTCGATCTCGCGCGCGTCGCGCCGAGCGGCGCCGGCGGCGTCGTCACGCTGAAGGACGTCAAGGACGCGGCCGCGGCCGGCAGCGCGCGCGCGGACGCCGCGGACGCCGCCGTGCCGGCGTCGGCGCCGGCACGATCGCCGGCACCGGCCTCCGCGCCGCCGCCCGCCGGCGTGCGCACGACGCTGTCCGCGAGCGGGCGGCCGATGCGCACGACGCCGCCGTCGGTCGCCGCGAGCGGCCAGCCGGAGCAGCTCAAGGGCGTGCGCCGCAACATGGCGCGCGTGATGGCCGACGCGCACGCGAAGGTCGTGCCGACGACGCTCAGCGACGATGCGGACATCCACGCCTGGCTGCCCGGCAGCGACATCACCGTGCGCCTGATCCGCGCGCTGGTGCGCGCCTGCAAGGCGGTGCCCGCGCTGAACGCGTGGTTCGACGGCGAGAACCTGACGCGGACGCTGCATCCGCACGTCGACGTCGGCATCGCCGTCGACACCGAGGACGGCCTGTTCGTGCCGGCGCTGCGCAATGCGGACATGCTCGACGCGGCCGGTGTGCGCGCGGCGGTGGACCGCCTGCGCACGCAGGTCGAGCAGCGCAGCATTCCGCCGTCGGAGCTGTCCGGCTACACGATTTCGCTGTCGAACTTCGGCGTGTTCGCCGGCCGCTACGCGACGCCGGTCGTCGTGCCGCCGTGCGTCGCGATCGTCGCGGCCGGCAAGGGCCGCCACCAGATGACCCCGGTCATGGGCGGCTTCGAGTCGCATCGCGTGATCCCGCTGTCGCTGACGTTCGACCATCGCGCCGCGACCGGCGGCGAGGCTGCGCGTTTCCTGAAGGCGATGCTCGACGATCTCGCGCTCGCGAGCTGATCCCGGCGCGCAACGCGTGCCGGCGAGCGCGATCCACTCTCGTCCGCCCACGCGGACTCGACGGAGGACGACCTCATGCACCACAGCCGGCTCTGCACCATCGTCATCGACTGCCGCGACGGCGAGCTCGCCGACGCGGCCGAATTCTGGAGCCGCGCGTTCGGCAAGCCCGTCGCGAACGCCGACGTCGAGGGCGACGGCAAGTACGCGGAGCTCGCGACCGCGGCCGACGAACCGATCATCCTGCTGCAGAAGGTCGAGCACGAATCGCGCGTGCACCTCGACATCGAGACCGACGACCTCGACGCCGAGGTGCGGCGCCTCGAGGCGCTCGGCACGAAGCGCGAGACGTACGTGCGCGGCCGCTGGTGGGTCATGCGCGCGCCGACCGGCCACCGCTTCTGCGTCGTGCGCCGGCAGCGCGACGCGTTCGGACCGCACCTGAACGCGTGGCCTGACGATTCGGAATGAGCAGGTAACTCGCGGATTCCGCGGCGTTACTGCATTCGAGATGTTCGCCGTGTATGATCCGCAGCCGTTTTATCCCTGCATCCGTATCGAAGGATATTTGCCGCGATGAGCAGCTACCTGTTCACCTCCGAGTCCGTGTCCGAAGGTCATCCGGACAAGGTCGCCGACCAGATCTCCGACGCGGTGCTCGACGCGATCCTCGCGCAGGACAAGCGCGCGCGCGTCGCCTGCGAGACGATGGTCAAGACCGGCGTCGCGATCGTCGCCGGCGAGGTCACGACGACCGCGTGGGTCGACATCGAAGCGCTCGCGCGCAAGGTCATCAACGACATCGGCTACACGACTTCCGACGTCGGCTTCGACGGCCACACCTGCGGCATCCTGAACCTGATCGGCAAGCAGTCGCCGGACATCAACCAGGGCGTCGATCGCAAGGATCCCGAGAACCAGGGCGCCGGCGACCAGGGCCTGATGTTCGGCTACGCGACGAACGAGACGCGCGACTTCATGCCCGCCGCGATCTACTACTCGCACCGCCTCGTCGAGCGCCAGGCCAAGGTGCGCAAGGCGAAGAACTCGGCGCTGCCGTGGCTGCGCCCGGACGCGAAGTCGCAGGTCACGCTGCGCTACGAGAACGGCCGCGCCGTCGCGATCGACGCGGTCGTGCTGTCGACGCAGCACGATCCTTCGGTCAAGTACAAGGACCTGAAGGAAGGCGTGATGGACGAGATCATCACGCCGGTGCTGCCGGCGAAGTGGATCCACAAGGGCACGAAGTTCCACATCAACCCGACCGGCAAGTTCGTCATCGGCGGCCCGGTCGGCGACTGCGGCCTGACCGGACGCAAGATCATCGTCGACACCTACGGCGGCTGGGCACGCCACGGCGGCGGCGCGTTCTCCGGCAAGG
>DASWOS010000344.1:0-6847 GCA_036398645.1 Dokdonella sp.
CGTCAGCACGCGCAGCAGCGCGTGGTCCGCGGCGGTCGCCGCGCCGTGCTCGGCGCGGCCGAGCAGCTCGGCGACGTGGAAGACGAGGCCGAACGCGGCCTCGAACTCGGCCGCGAGGCCGGCCAGCGTCGCGCGGTGCAGCGGCTGCTCGATCAGCGCGCGGCCGAACGCGACGCGCCGCTGCGCGTAGTCGTACGCGAGCGCGAGGCAGCGCCGCATCGTCGCCAGCGCGCAGACCGCGTTCCACGTGCGCGTGACGTTCAGCATCGGCGCGATGCGGCGCACGCCGCGCTCCGGGCTGCCGACGAGCACCGCGGGCACGCCGTCGAGATGGATTTCCGCGGTCGGCAGCTCGCGCGTGCCGAGCTTGTGCTTGAGCCGGTCGATGCGGATGCCGTTCCAGCGGCCGTTCGCGTCACGCGTCTCGAGATAGAACAACGCGAGCGCGTCGGCGCCGTCGCCGGCCGCTCCGTCGGGTCGCGCGAGGGTCAGCGCCATCTCGCCGACGACGGCCGAGGTGAACCATTTGCGGCCGTACAGGCGCCAGCCGTCGCCGTCGCGGCGCGCGACGGTGCCGGTGCGGCCGACGTCGGAACCGCCGGCGGTCTCGGTCATCCATTGGCCGGACAGCCAGAGCCGTGCCGGGTCGCGCGCGAGCAGGTGCGGCAATGCACGCTCGATCAGCGCCGCGTCGCCGCACGCCTTCAGCGCGGTCGCCGCGCCGTCGCTCATCGCGAGCGGGCAGGTGTAGAACTCACTCGCGACGTGATGCAGGTAGACGCGCGCGAACTGGTCGACGCGCGCGTGCACGCCGTGCGTCGGTTCGTGCCCGGCCGCGACGAGGCCGTAGCGCGCGGCGAGCTCGGCGCCGCGGCGCCAGACCGGCGTCAGCTCGATGTGGTCGACGCGCGCGCCCCAGGCGTCCCACCGCGTCAGCACCGGCTCGGCGGGCGGCCGCGCGCGCGCATCGTTCCAGGCCTCGGCGGCGAGGCCGCCGAGCTCGACGAGATCGGGCTCGATCGCCGCGCGCACGTCCGGCGGCAGCGTGCGCGCGAGGTACGCGCGCAGCACGCGGTCGTCGTGGTATTGATTGCCGAGGATCGGCGCGGGCTGCAGGAAATCCATCGGACGTGGCGCGGCCGGTAGGCGCGCCACGATACGCGGCGGATCTCGCGCGCGGCAAGCCGCGGCGCGGCACGTCGGCGCGTCGCGGCTGCCGTGCGCGGCGCGCGTCAGGCCGCGGCCGTGATCGCCGCGCGCGCGTCGGCGATCGCCTTCGCCTTCTGCTCCGGACCGAGGTTCACGCCTTCGGCGCGCACGAATTCGAGATCGGTGATGCCGATGAAACCGAGCGCCTGGCGCAGGTAGGTCTCCTGGAAATCCGCCTGCGCGTACGGCGAGCCCGGCGAGTAGATGCCGCCGCGCGACGAAGCGACGACGACCTTCTTGCCGCCGGCGAGGCCTGCGGGCCCGGCCTCGGTGTAGCGGAACGTGCGGCCGGAGACGAGGATGCGGTCGATCCAGGCCTTGAGCTGGGTCGAGATGCCGAAGTTGTACATCGGCGCGCCGATCACGACGACGTCGGCGGCGAGGAACTCCTCGAGCACCTGCTCGTTCAGGCGCACGGCTCCGGCGTCCGCCTCGGCGGCCGGCGTCCAGTGCGGCAGCGGGTCCGCGGCGAGATCGCGGTAGACGACTTCGGCGTGCGGATGGCGTTGCTTCCACGCCTCGACGAGCGCGGCGCTGAGCTCGCGCGACACCGAATGCGCACCGAGCGCACTGGAATCGAGATGCAGCAGTTTCATGCGGACCTCCTTCGCGGAATCGAGCCTTGCGGCGATCCGCGAAACGTAGGCCGTTTACGGTGTGCGCATAAGTCGGCAATAATCGGATGGATCGTTCGCGGGGCGGAACAATGAATCGTGCAGCCGACGGCGCGCTCGCCGACCTCAACGACCTGCGCTTCTTCGCCGCGGTCGTCGAGCACGGCGGCTTCTCGGCGGCCGGCCGCGCGCTCGGCGTACCGAAGTCGCGGCTCAGCAAGCGCGTCGCGCTGCTCGAGGAGCGGCTCGGCGTGCGCCTGCTGCAGCGGACCACGCGGCGTTTCGCGATCAGCGAGGTCGGCGAGCGCTTCCTCGCGCACTGCCGCGCGATGCTCGAAGAAGCGCAGGCCGCGCAGGACGCGGTCGCCGAACTCAGCACCGAGCCGCGCGGCGTCGTGCGCGTCAGCTGCCCGGTCTCGCTCGCGCAGACCGTGCTCGCCTACGTGCTGCCGGACTTCCTCGCCGCGTACCCGCAGGTGCAGGTGCGGCTGCTCGCGCTGAACCGCCGCGTCGATCTGATCACCGAAGGCATTGACGTCGCGATCCGCGTGCGCGACAAGCTCGACGCCGACGCGAGCCTGATCCTGCGCCGGCTCGACCACGCGCGCGTGCTGCTGTGCGCGAGCCGTGCGTTCCTCGACGCGAACGGCCGGCCGGCGGTGCCGGCCGATCTCGAGCGCCTGCCGCTGCTGTCGTGGTACGAGCACGAAGGCGCGCAGGTGCTCGAGCTGCTCGGCGCGGACGGCGCATGCGTCGGCGTCGAGATGAAGGCGCGCCTGATCTGCGGCGAGTTCAACGTGATCTACGAGGCGGCGAAGCGCGGCATCGGCGTCGCCGCGCTGCCGGAATTCGTCTGCGCGCCGGCGATCGCGCGCGGCGAACTCGAGGTGATCCTGCCGGAATGGAGCATTCCGCAAGGCATCGCGCATTTCGTCTACGCGAGTCGGCGCGGTCTGCTCGCCGGCGTGCGCGCGTTCGTCGACTTCCTCGCCGAGCGCCTGCCGGAAGCGATGCGGTCGCGCCACGAGGCGTGCATGAAGCGCGCCGAATGAGGCGCGGACGCGTTCGCCGGCGCGCGGCGTCGCGCCGACGCGTACGTCAACCGACGTCGTAGAAGAACTGCTCGCGGTCGATCTTGCCGTCGCGCACGTGGTAGACGCAGATCTCCTGCATGTTCACGCGGCCGCGGCCCTTGAGCGTCGCGTCGAGCGTCATGACGAGCGCGAACCATTGGCCGGCGACGATCGGATCGCCGACGCTGCCGCCGTGCACGGCCTCGAGACCCTCGTCGAAGCGGCGGCCTTTCGCGAAGATCGCCGACAGGCCTTTCGTGACCGTCGGCATCCCGGCCGGCAGGCCTTCCATCTCGATGCTGACCGCATCCTCGGCGTAAAGCTCCTTCTGCGCGCGCTCGTGCTCGCGGCTGCGGCAGAGTTCGACGAGGCGAGCGGCGACGGCTGCGGTGTCCATGAGCGTTCTCCGGTCTGCGAAGTGCCCAGGCTAGCGCCGCGCTGCTGACGGCGTCGTGTCAGCAGCGTCGGCGTACGCCGCATCCGCTGCGCGCGCCGGCGCGGCCGCGCGCGTGGCTCAACGCGCCGGCTCGGCGTCGGCGCGGATGCGCCGGCAGAGCGCGGCGAGCCGCGCGATCGCCGCGAGCGCGAACTCGAGACTCGGCGCGTCGACGAGACGGCCGTCGCGTACCTTGGCCGCGACGTCGCCGATGACGACCTGCGGTCCGAGCAGCGGCACGGCCGCGACCGCGAGCAGCGTCTCGACGACCTGCGTCTGCGCGCGCACGCCGCCGGTGAACGCCGGCGACGACGAGACGACGAGGAACGGCTTGCCGGTCAGCGTCGATCGCCCGAACGGCCGCGAGGCCCAGTCGAGCGCGTTCTTCAGCACGCCGGGCATGCCGTGGTTGTACTCCGGCGTCGCGACGACGAGCCCGTCGCTCGCGGCGATCGCGGCGCGGAGCTCGCCGACGGGCGGAGGCGGCGCGTCGCCGTCCGCGTCCGCGTCGTAGAGCGGCAGCCGGACGTCGCGCAGCGCGAGCTCGACGTCGGGCGGCAGCGCCTCGGCGAGGCCGCGCAGCACGGCCCTCGAATACGCTTCCCGGCGCAGGCTGCCGACGAGGCCGAGCAGGCGGATCGGTGCGTCGTTCGTGGTCATGGTCGCACCTCGTCAGCGCGCGTCGGGCGCCGCCGGCCCGCGGCCGGCGCCGGTCGCGGCGATCGCATCGGCGATCGCGGCGAGGTCGTCGCGCGTCAGCTCGAGCGTCGCCGCGTCGATCCAGCCGTCGACCTGGTCGGGGCTGCGCGCGCCGACGATCGCGCCGGTGACGCCGGGCCAGGCGAGCGTCCATGCGACCGCGACCGCGGCGACGCTCGTGCGGTGCCGTTCGGCGACCGGCCGCAGCGCGTCGACGAGCTGCAGGTTGCGCTCGAGCTGAGCGCCGGCGAATTCCGCGTTGCGCGAGCGCCAGTCGTCGGCCGGCAGCGCACGCGCACGCTCGACCGAGAAGCGGCCGCTCAGCAATCCGGATTGCATCGGGCTGTAGACGATGACGCCGGTCCCGTGCGCGAGGCACCACGGCAGCTCCGCCGCCGCGGCGTCGCGGCGGATCGCCGAGAACGGCGGCTGCAGCGTGTCGACGTGGCCGATGCGCTCGGCGCGCTCGAGCTGAGCCGCGTCGTGATTCGACAAGCCGACCGCGCGCACCTTGCCTTCTCGCTTCAGGTCGAGCAGCGTCTGCCAATAGACCTCGAGCGGTGTGCCGTCCTCGGCCGGCCAGTGCATCTGGTAGAGATCGATGCGCTCGACGCCGAGCCTGCGCAGCGAGCCCTCGACCTCGCGGCGCAGGCTCGCCGGCGCGCCGACCTGACGCGGCGGCGCCTTGCGATCGTGCTCGTCCCAGGTCAGCCCGCACTTCGTGAACACGTACGGCCGCTCGCTCGCCGGAATCGTCGACAGCGCCTCGCGCACGATCTCCTCGGAATGACCGAGCCCGTAGATCGCGGCCGTGTCGATCCAATTGACGCCGCGCGCGACCGCGTGCCGGATCGCCGCGACCGAAGCGCCGTCGTCCTGCGCGCCCCAGCCGACCGCCCAGTCCGCACCGCCGATCGCCCACGCGCCGAAGCCCACGCGCGTGACGTCCATGCCGGTACGGCCGAGCGGGCGCGTCGGCAAGCGGGTCGTGGAAGCGGAATCGCGGGTCGACATCGGCACGTCTCCAGGCAAAGGGACCGGCCGCACACGATGGGGCCTGTCGACGGGACGTTCAACGAAACTTCGCGCGTGGCGCTCGCTGCGCGCCCACGCGCGCAATGCGGACGCGGGCGCCGGCGCAGAGGAATGCGAGCGCCGCGCACGCCGTCGCGATTCGGCGGGCGGCGCCGTAGATCCCCGCGGTCGACGATGGGCATCCCCTGGATGTGCTGGACGCAGCGGATGTCGGCGCCGCCCGATCCGATGCTTCTCTCGTCGAAGCCGGCGTGCAGGTCGTGACGCGGAGAAACCAAACAACGACAAACCACTGGATCACTCGAATCCGTCCAGTCCGGATATTCGGGTGACGAAGTGCCGGGACGAGGCGCCCCAATGATGCTCGTGGGGCGTTGCGAGTCCCGCGCGCCGGCTCAGCGGCTCGGCCGCCGGCTTCGAGTGCCCCATCCGAGCGAGCCGATCAGCGCTGCGCAGAGCGCGGCCTCGGCGAGCGCGGGCAGGCGCGCCGGCGGGCTCGCCCACGCCGCGACGACGCCGTGGCAGAAGTAGAACAGCGCGACGACGCCGGCCCAGAGCAGCGCGCGGTTCGCGCCGGTGCGCAGCGCGAGCAGCGGCAGCAGCAGCGGCGGCAGCGTCAGCGCGAGCGCGACCGACGGCCGGCCGTTCGCCGGCGGCGCGAGCCACAGGTACCAGGCCGGCTGCAGCAGCACGAGCAGCGCCCAGGCGGCGCCGGCGACGCAGCGCGGCGTCATGCGCGCGCGCCGAGCTTCGCGGCGACGTCGGCGACGCGTCGGCCGAGCGCGCGCGCGAGCAGGCGTTCGTCGTCGCCGATCGCGTTGGCGCCGTCCGCGCCGGCGACGTGGCCGGCGCCGTACGGCGAGCCGCCGCCGCGCGTGCGGGCGAGCGCGGGCTCGGTGAACGGCAGGCCGACGATCAGCATGCCGTGATGCAGCAGCGGCAGCATCATCGACAGCAGCGTCGATTCGTGGCCGCCGTGCGGCGTGCCGGTCGAAGTGAACACGCCGGCCGGCTTGCCGACCAGCGTGCCGGATGCCCATTCGGCCGCGGTCGAGTCGAGGAAGTGCTTCAGCGGCGCGGCCATGTTGCCGAAGCGCGTCGGGCTGCCGAGCACGAGGCCGGCGCAGTCGCGCAGGTCCGTGTGCGTCGCGTACGGCGCGCCGTCGTCGGGTTCCGGCGGCAGCACCTGCTCGGTGACCGGCGCGACCGGCGGCACGCTGCGCAGGCGCGCGCGCAGGCCGGCTTCCTCGACGCCGCGCGCGACGAGGCGCGCGAGCTGCGCGAGCTTGCCGGTGCGGCTGTAGTAGAGGATCAGGATTTCGCTCATCGGCGCGACGATAGTCGGCCGCGACGACGGCTGGCAAATCGGCAGCGGCGTTCGTTCCGTTTTGCGCCGCGACGCGGTCGAGTGCTTCTGCAGCGTATCGGCGGCGCGGCGGGAGGCGCGGTGCGATGAACCGATCGACGGCCGAGCGCTGCGACGAGCGGCGCGCGCCGGTACCGGCTCGTCGCCGCGACGACGTGGCGCCGGCGCTGGGCGCCGTCGGCGCCGCGCGGCTCGCGCGGCGGATCAGAGCTCGAAGCCGTCGCCGAAGATTTCGTCGCCGATGCCGCCGAGCTCGTACGCGCAGCTGTCGCAGCCGGCGCCGGCCGGACGCGCCGCGCCGCTCTGGTCGAGCGGCCCGGCGCCGACGCCGAGGCATACGTCCGACCGAATGCGGTCGATCGCGGCGCTGCCGGCTTGCGGCGGCTGCGTGTCGGTCGGGCCGCCGTGATCGGCG
>DASWOS010000345.1:0-8901 GCA_036398645.1 Dokdonella sp.
GATGATCCAGAAGGCGCTCGACGGCGAGCCGCTGCCGGTCTACGGCGACGGCCGCAACGTGCGCGACTGGCTCTACGTCGGCGACCACGTCGCCGCGATCTGGCGCGTGCTCGAGATCGGCCGCGTCGGCGAGGTCTACAACGTCGGCGGCGACGCCGAGCGCGAGAACCTCGAAGTCGTGCGCACGATCTGCGCGCTGCTCGACCGGCGCCGGCCGCTCGCCGGCGGCGCGAAGCGCGAGACGCTGATCCGCTTCGTCAAGGACCGGCCCGGGCACGACCGGCGCTACGCGATCGACGCGTCGAAGCTGAAGCGCGAGCTCGGCTGGCGGCCGAGCGAGTCGTTCGAATCCGGCCTCGCGCGCACGGTCGACTGGTACCTCGACCATCAGGACTGGGTCCGGCGCGTGCTCGACGGCAGCTGTCGCATGGAGCGGCTCGGCGCATGAGCGCGGCGTACGTCCGCCGCCCGCGCGCGCCGCGGCCGGGAGTCGTGCGCCCGTGAACGTCGCGGGCGAGTCGACGCGGCCGCGGCTCGGCGCCGCGGCGGGCACGGAGGCGAACGTGGCAAGACGCGGTCTGATCCTCGCCGGCGGCTCCGGCACGCGGCTGTATCCGCTGACGCAGGCGGTCAGCAAGCAGCTGCTGCCGGTCTACGACAAGCCGATGATCTACTATCCGCTCAGCACGCTGATGCTGGCCGGCATCCGCGAGGTGCTCGTCATCAACACGCCGCACGAGCAGCCGCTGTTCGAGCGCCTGCTCGGCGACGGCTCGCAGTGGGGCATGTCGATCCGCTACGCGGTGCAGCCGAGCCCGGACGGGCTCGCACAGGCGTTCCTGATCGGATGCGACTTCGTCGACTCGCGGCCGAGCTGCCTGATCCTCGGCGACAACATCTTCTACGGCCACGGTCTGACCGCGCAGCTCGCGAGCGCGGCCGCGCTCGCGCGCGGCGCGACCGTGTTCGGCTACTGGGTGCGCGATCCGGAACGCTACGGCGTCGCCGAATTCGACGCCGGCGGCCGCGTGATCGGGCTCGAGGAGAAGCCGCGCGCGCCGCGCTCGCACTGGGCCGTGACCGGGCTCTACTTCTACGACGAGCGCGTCTGCGAGTTCGCCGCGGCGCTGCGCCCGTCCGCGCGCGGCGAGCTCGAGATCACGGACCTGAATCGTTGCTACCTCGCCGACGGCTCGCTGATGCTCGAGAAGCTCGGCCGCGGCTACGCGTGGCTCGACACCGGCACGCACGAATCGCTGACCGAGGCGTCGAACTTCGTCGAGACGATCGAGAACCGCCAGGGTCTGAAGATCTGCTGTCCCGAGGAGATCGCCTGGGAGAACGGCTGGATCGACGCCGAGCAGGTGCTCAGGCTCGCCGCGCCGCTGGCGAAGAACGGCTACGGGCGCTACCTCGTGCAGATCGTCGAGCAGGGCCACGTGTCGTGAGAATCGTGCGCACCGAGCTGCCCGGCGTCGTCGTCGTCGAACCGGCCGTGCACGGCGACGCCCTCGGCTATTTCTACGAGAGCTACAACGCGGCGCGGTTCGCCGAGGCCGGGCTCGACGTCCGCTTCGTGCAGACCAACGTCTCGCGCTCGGCTCACGGCGTGCTGCGCGGCCTGCACTACCAGTGGCCGAATCCGCAGGGCAAGCTCGTCCACGTGCTCGACGGCGAGGTCTACGACGTCGCCGTCGACATCCGCGCGGGCTCGCCGACGTTCGGGCGCTGGGCCGCAGCGATCCTGTCGGCCGAGAACAAGCGTCACTTCTGGATTCCGGAAGGCTTCGCGCACGGCTTCCTCGTGCTGTCCGAGCACGCGACGTTCACCTATCAGTGCACCGCGCTGTACGACCGCGCGGCCGATGCGAGCCTGCGCTGGGACGACGCCGACGTCGCGATCGACTGGCCGATCGCCGCGCCGGTGCTGTCCGACAAGGACCGCAGCGCGCCGTTCCTCGCCGAGGTGCCGCGCGAGAAGCTGCCGCCGTACGCGCCGGCATGACGCGGCCCGGCATCGACGCCGGCGCCGCGGCGGGCGCGCGGCCGCGATGAAGACGCTGGTGCTCGGCGCGGCCGGCCAGGTCGGCTTCGAGCTGCTGCGCGCGCTTCCGCCGGAGGCGACCGTCGGCGCGACGCGCGACGGCCGGCTCGCCGACGGCCGCGCATGCCTGCGCGCGGACCTCGCCGATCCCGCTTCGCTCGCCGAGGCGCTCGACGCGGCCGGCGCGGACCTCGTCGTCAACGCGGCCGCGTACACGGCGGTCGATCGCGCCGAGGACGAGCCCGCGCTCGCGCAGCGCGTCAACGCCCGCGCGGTCGCCGAGATCGGCGCGTGGGCGGCGCGTCGCGGCGCGCTCGTCGTGCACTATTCGACCGACTACGTGTTCGACGGCCGCGGCACGCGGCCGTACCGCGAGGACGACGCGACCGCGCCGCTCGGCGCCTACGGCCGCAGCAAGCTCGAAGGCGAGCAGGCGCTGCGCGCGTCCGGCGCGCCGCACCTGATCTTCCGCACGGCCTGGGTCTACGCCGCGCGCGGGCGCAACTTCCTGCGCACGATGCTGCGCCTGGCCGGCGAGCGCGACGAGCTGACCGTCGTCGACGACCAGATCGGCGCGCCGACGCCGGCCGCGGCGATCGCCGCGACGAGCGCCGCCGCGATCGCGCGCTGGCGCGCGACCGACGCCGCCGCGCGCGGCGCGCTGGACGGCGTCTATCATCTCGTCGCCGGCGGCCGCTGCAGCTGGTTCGAGTTCGCCGGCGCGATCGTGCGCGGCGCCGAGCGGCGCGGACTGATCGAGCGCGCGCCGCGCGTGCGGCCGATCGCGACGGCCGACTACCCGACGCGCGCGCGGCGGCCGGCCTGGTCCGTGCTCGACTGCGCCAAGCTCGGACGCACGTTCGGATTACAATTGCCCGATTGGCAGGCCGGCCTCGAAGCGACGCTCGACGCGCTCGCCGCCGCGCGCGAGGAGAACTGAGATGCTCGTACCCGTGATCCTTTCCGGCGGCGCCGGCACGCGCCTGTGGCCGGTCTCGCGCAGCGCGTATCCGAAGCCGTTCATGCGCATGAGCGACGGCGAGTCGCTCTTGAAGAAGACGCTCGACCGCGCGCTGCGCGTCTCCGGCGGCGGCCCGGTGCTGACCGTGACCGGCCGCGACTACTATTTCCTGACGCGCGACGAGTACGCCGAGCACGCGCACGCGAATCTCGACCGCCTGCCGTTCCTGCTCGAGCCGGCCGGACGCAATACCGCGCCGGCCGTGCTGCTCGCGGCGCTGCACCTGCGCGAGCAGGTCGGCGCCGACGCGACGCTGCTCGTGCTGCCGGCCGATCACCTGATCCGCGACCTCGACGCGTTCTCGGCCGACGTCGCGCGCGCGGCCGCGCTCGCCGCGGAAGGGCGGCTCGTCACGTTCGGCATCCGGCCGACGCATCCGGAGACCGGCTTCGGCTACATCCGCATGGGCGGGCGCATCGACGCCGCGGCGTCCGCATCCGCCGCGTCGCACGCGGGCGCCGCCGCCCCGCTCGGTCGTGACGTCGCCGCGTTCGTCGAGAAGCCGAGCCGCGAGGTCGCCGAGAGCTACGTCGCGTCCGGCGACTACGCGTGGAACTCCGGCATGTTCTGCTTCCACGTCGACGCGCTGCTCGCCGCGGCCGCCGCGACCTGCCCGGACGTGCTCGCCGCGGCGGCGACGTGCCACGCGCAGGCGACCAGCCGCGAGAGTCCGATCGAGTACGCGCGCGACGCGTTCCTCGCGCAGGCGGACATCTCGCTCGACTACGCGGTCATGGAGCGCGCGGCGAAGGTCGCGGTCGTGCCGGCGACGTTCGACTGGAGCGACATCGGCTCGTGGAAGGCGATGAGCGATCTGGAGGCCGAGGCCGACGCCGCCGGCAACCGCGTGCGCGGCCAGGCGATCCTCGTCGAGAGCGAGAACTGCTACATCCAGTCCGACGCGCGCATGGTCGCCGCGGTCGGCGTGCGCGATCTCGTCATCGTCGACACCGGCGACGCGGTGCTCGTCTCGCATCGCGAACGCGCACAGCAGGTCAAGCTCGTCGTCGAGCGCCTGCGTGCGGCGAACCACCACTCGGCCGCGTTCCACAAGACCGTGCACCGGCCGTGGGGCAGCTTCACCGTGCTCGAGGACGCCGACGACTGCAAGGTCAAGCGCCTGACCGTGAAGCCCGGCCACGTGCTGTCGCTGCAGCTGCATCACCGGCGCAGCGAGCACTGGACCGTCGTCGACGGCGTCGCGAAGGTTTGCATCGGCGAGCGCGAGTTCCTGCTCCACCGCAACGAATCGGCGTACATCCCGATGAACACCGTGCACCGCCTCGAGAACCCGACCGAGGTCGACATCCACCTGATCGAGGTGCAGTGCGGCGACTATTTCGGCGAGGACGACATCGTGCGCCTCGAGGACCGCTACGGACGCATCCGCTCGACGACGTAGGCGTTTTCTTTCCGGGAGGAAACTTCGGTGCGGACGCGTTCGGATGCGCGCATGCGCGCGCTCGCTGCGGGCGCGCTCGCGCTCGCGATGCTCGGCGCCGCGCCGTCTCGCGCGGACGTGCGGATCCCGGTGGCGACGGACGCGCTGATACCGGTCGAGAATTTCGTGCGCCGCGCGGAGCTCGAGAACGTGACGATCTCGCCGGGCGGCCAGTACGTCGCCGCGATCGTGCCGCTCGAGGACGGCAGCACGATCCTCTACGTCATGGAACGCGCGACGATGAAGCGTTCGGCCGCGATCAAGGGCGTGACCGGCAACGTCGTCGACCGCTACTGGTGGGTCAACGGCACGCGGCTCGTCGCCTCGATCGCCGAGAAGCTCGGCGGCGTCGACCGTCCGCAGCCGACCGGCGAGCTGTTCGCGGTCAACGCCGACGGCAGCGGCGCGACGCAGCTGTTCGGCTACCGCGGCGCCGGCGAGACCGGTTCGCGCATCAAGCGCGGCGGCGAGAAGCGCCTCGCGAGCGCGACCGTCATCGACCTCGTGCCCGGCGACGACCGCCACGTGCTGATCGAGACGATCGACTGGGCGATCGTCGGCGGCGCTGCGCGCGCGCCGACCACGCCGCCGAACGTCGAGCTGCTCGACGTCTACAACGGCACCACGCACCAGATCAGTGCGGGGCCGAAGCCCCAGTCGAGCTTCGTCGCCGACCACCACGGCCGGATCCGCGTCGCGACCGCGCCGGGCGAGGACCTCGACGACGTGATGTACGTGCGCGCCGCGAACGGCGAGCCGTGGCGCGTCTACAACGATCCGAAGACGAGCCGCGTCCACGTCGAGCCGCTGATGTTCGCGCGCGACGACCGCCGCCTGTACGCCCGCGTTTCGCAGCCGCACGCGCCGGACGCGCTGGTTCGCATCGATCTCGACGGCGGGGCGCGCGAGGTGCTCTACAGCGGCAGCGCCGATCCGGGGCCGCTGCTGCCGACGCCGGACGGCCTGGACGCGTACGGCGTCGTCACGCGCGACGGCCGCACCGCGATCCACGTGTTCGATCCGCAGTCGGCCGACGGCCGTCGCGCGCTCGCGCTGCAGAACGCGTTTCCGGGCCAGGTCGCGCTGTTCACGAGCTTCGCCGAGGACGGCCGTCACGGCCTGCTGCACGTGTTCAGCGACCGCAACCCCGGCGACTTCTACCTGTTCGACACCGAGAAGAAGAACGCGAGCTACATCGGCAGCGCGCGCAAGTGGATCGATCCCGAACGCATGGCCGCGATGCAGCCGGTCGCGTTCAAGGCATCCGACGGTCTCGAGCTGCACGGCTACCTGACGCTGCCGCCCGGCGCCGGCCGCGACCTGCCGCTGGTCGTGAATCCGCACGGCGGTCCGTACGGCATCCGCGACGAATGGGCCTTCGATCCGGAAGTGCAGCTGCTCGCGAGCCGCGGCTACGCGGTGCTGCAGGTCGACTACCGTGGCTCGGGCGGCTACGGCGCCGACTTCCTGCACGCCGGCTTCCGCCAGTGGGGCCTGCGCATGCAGGACGATCTCGCCGACGCGACGCGCTGGGCCGTCGCGCAGGGCTATGCCGATCCGAAGCGTCTGTGCATCTACGGCGCGAGCTACGGCGGCTACGCGGCGCTCGAAGGCGTCGTGCGCGACCCGCATCTGTACCGCTGCGCGATCGGCTACGTCGGCGTCTACGATCTCGCGATGATGTATCGCGACGGCGACATCCCGCGCAGCCTGTTCGGCAAGCGCTACCTCGAGCTCGTGATCGGTTCCGATCCGGACGACCTGCGCAGGCGCTCGCCGGTCGCCGGCGTCGACCGCATCGAGGCCGCGCTGATGCTCGTCGCCGGCGGACGCGATCTGCGCGTGCCGATCGCGCACGCGGACGCGCTCAGGAGCGCGCTCGACCGCGTCGGCCATCCGTACGAGTGGCTGGTCAAGGACGCCGAAGGCCACGGCTTCTACCGCACCGACGACCAGATCGAGCTGTACACGAAGATGCTCGACTTCCTCGGCCGCTCGCTGCGCACGACCGCGACGCCGTAGCGGCTCGCGGTCGACGGCCCGGCGCCGGGCTCGCCGCGGGAGCGCATCGCCGGACGCCGAGACCGCAGGGCGCGCGGTCGTCGCCTGAATGCCGGCTCGCGCCGGCGCGCTTTTTTCGTCGCACGCCGGTGGCGCGGCGCTCTCGCAGGCTGCGAGCGTGCGCCGGTCGCGCGCGCTGCCATTTCGTCGCTCGCCCTCGCGCCTCGCGGCGCGGTCGTCGTGCGTGCGGCACGAACATCACGTTGCCACGAAAGGCGTTCGCGGCGTCGCCGGCCGAAAGCATCCGAAGGCTCGCGGCGACCGGCATCCCGACGCCGGACGGCGAGATCGATGCGAACGCGGCGCACCGCACGGGCTGGGATCGCGTCCCGGCTGGTGAGAACCGCGCGCGCGGCCTCGGCGCGCGGTCAGCATCGCTTGGGTCGGGCGGCACGCAGCAGGCCGAGCGCGCACTGCGTGCATGCCCGGCGCTAGTGGCCGTGGTCGTCACCGGGACGGCGGTTGCCGCCCTCCCGGCGGCCGGCCGGCGCCTCGTGGCGCTGCGCGGCAGGCGCGGCGCGCTGGGCCGGCGCGGCGCGCCGAGCCGGCTGCGCGCGCGTGCCGTTCGGGCGCCCCGCGTGCGCGGGCGTGGCGACCGCGTACGGACGCTGCACCGGACCGGTCTGGCCGTGCACGGCTCCGTGCGGGCCGTCGCGTCGCGGCTCGTCGTGGCGGCCGCCGTTACGACCGCCGTCGTAGCGATTGCCGCGGCCGTGGTCGATGCCGTACCGACCGCCGTCGTAGCCTCGGCCGCGGTAGTGCGGCGGGCGCGGCGGCGGACGATGGCCGAAGCGTCGGCGCTCCCAGACCGAACGCTCGCGATACCACGGCCGGCCGCGATAGTAGTGGTCCCAGTACGCGCCGAGCGCGAACGCGACGACCGGGATGCCGATGCGTGCGCCGTAATCGGTGACGACGACGCGGCGGCCGTCGTAGACGTTCTCGAGATACGTGCCGGCGACCCAGCCGCGGTCCGGCCCGGCGACGACGTCGCACCAGGTCCAACCGTCGAGGCAGCCTTGGATCGCGACCGGCACGCCGGCCGGCAGCACGCGGACCGCCGGGTAGCCGATGTCCGGCCCCGCGCGCAGGTTCACGTTCGCGGTGACGATGCCGTCGTAGGCGTGCGCGAGCAGCGGCAGGAACAGGCAGACGCCGGCGCAGGCCAGCTTGGCGAGACGGTGCATGACGATCTCCATCGCGTTGCGTGGACGATCATCTGTACACGTCGGCCGCGCGAAAATCCACCGCATCCACGGGCGCGCTCACCTCGGGCGCGAATTCGCCGCGGCGCGGCGTGATTGCGGTGCACGACGAATACGCCGCGCGGCGGCGCCGCGCGCGAACGACCGCACTCGCCGCGGCGCCGACGCCGACGCCGGCGCGCCGGTTGCGGCGCGGACGTCGCTGCGCGGAGCCGCCGCCACGACGAGACGACGACCGCGGAGGTCCGCAGGCGCGACGCTCGCGCGCGTCGGCGCGGCGCCGCCGCGCGGCCGCGGACGCGCCGGCTCCGGTTGGCCGAACCGACGCCGCGCCGTACCATGCACGCCTTTCCGAGGGAGGAAAGCCATGAAGCTGATCGCCGCCGTCGTCGCGACGGCCGCCGCGTTGCCGGCGGCCGCAGCCGAAGGTCCGCACCCGTTCGACGTGCACGATCTCGTCATGATGGATCGCGTCAGCGATCCGAACCTCTCGCCGGACGGCACGCGCGTCGCGTTCCAGGTGCGCGAGACCGACTACGACGCGAACAAGGGCGCGAACGGCATCTGGATCGCGCCGATCGGCGGCGGCCGGCCGACGCGGCTGACCGACAAGGCGTCGAACGCGACGAGCCCGCGCTGGGCGCCGGACGGCGCGAGCGTCTATTTCCTCGCGCCGAAGGACGGCGTCGCCGAGGTCTGGCAGGTCGACGCGAAGGGCGGCGCGCCGCGCCAGCTCACCTGGTCGCCGCTCGACGTCGACAACTTCAAGCTCGCTCCGGACGGCCGGCACCTGCTGCTGTCGATCGACGTGTTCGCCGACTGCGACACGCTCGCGTGCACGAAGCAGCGGCTCGACCGGCGCAAGGCCGACAAGGCGAGCGGCACGGTCTACGACAAGATCTTCGTGCGTCACTGGGACACCTGGGCGGACGGCCGCCGTTCGCAGCTGTTCGTCGCCGAGCTCGGCGACGACGGCCGCGCCAAGGACGAGCCGCGCCTGCTGACGCGCGGCATCGACGGCGACGTGCCGTCGAAGCCGTTCGGCGACGACTCCGAGTACGCGTTCTCGCCGGACGGCAAGACCGTCTACTTCGACGTGCGCATCGCCGGCAGCAGCGAGCCGTGGTCG
>DASWOS010000346.1:0-1627 GCA_036398645.1 Dokdonella sp.
GACGTCGAGCAGGGTCGGATAGAACTGCACGAACGTCGTGTCGACGGCGCCGTGCTCGCGGTGGCAGGCGTAGCAGTCCGCGGCCTGCGGAATCGGCGCCGCCGGCGCGTCACCGTCGAATGCGAAGAACGCCCAGCCGCCGTAGCGGCGCGTGTCCTTGACGTGGAGCTCGAGCCCCATGCGCTCGCCGGTCTGGAATTTGCCGGCGCGATTGATCGAGCCTTCGCTCGCAGCGCCGCGCACTTCCATGACCAGCATCGCGCCGTCCGGCCACGTGCCGGTGGCGAGGAAGGCGCGATAGGCGGACGGTTCGGCGAACACGTTGTCGAACATCGAATGGTCCGCCGCGCCGGCGCGCTCGCGATACGCCATGTCGATGCCGGAGCTCAGATAGATCCATTCGCGATACGCCGACGGCGGCGCGCGCGTGCCGCTCGCGTCGAATGCGGCGGCCGTCGTCGGCTCGGCCGATGCGGCGAGCGCCGCCGCGACGGCGAGCGCGGCCGGCAGCGACGCGGCGAGACACAGGAAACGGGCTTTCATGCGTCGTACTCCTTGGGAACGGAATCGGAACAGGCGGGCCCCGTCAGCCCGAAACGCTCGCGGTAGGCGCGCGGCGGCAGGCCGAAGCGGCGCTCGAACGCGCGGCGGAACGCGTCGCCGCCGGCGAAGCCGACCGAGCGCGCGATCTGGTCGATCGTCGCGCCGGATTCGGCGAGGCGGCGGCGCGCCTCGCCGAGGCGCGCGCGCTCGACGTAGTCGGCCGGGGTGCTGCCGAGCTCGGCGGCGAACCGGCGCGCGAACTGCCGCGGGCTTAGATGCGCGCGCGCGGCGAGCGCCGCGACCGAGAGATCGGCGTCGAGATGCGCGTCGATCCAGGCGATCAGATCGGCGTAGCGGTCGGCCGTGCGCGCCTGGAACCGCAGCGGCTCGGAGTACTGCTCCTGGCCGCCGGCGCTTCACGTAGACCACCAGCTCGCGCGCGACCGCGAGCGCGACGCGCGGGCCGAGATCCTCCTCGATCAGCGCGAGCGCGAGATCGATGCCGGCGGTGATGCCGCCGGAGCTGTAGTACGCGCCGTCCTTGACGAAGATCGCGCCGCCGTCGACGACGAGGCGCGGAACGTGCTGCGCGAGCGCCGCGGCGAAACGCCAGTGGGTTGCGACGCGACGGCCGTCGAGCAGTCCGGTCGGCGCGACGCCGTAGATGCCGGTGCAGACGCTGGCGAGCCGGCGCAGGCGCGGCGCGCGTTCGGCGATCCACGCCGCGGCCTTGCGGTTCGTCGCCTCGACGCGCAATCCGGCGCCGCCGGGAACGATCAGCGTGTCGAGCTCCGGCGCGTTCGCGACGGACACGTGCGGGACGAAGCCCATGCCCGACTCGCTGGTGAACGCACGTTTCGACAGTCCGATCACGCTGAGCTCGTAGACCGGCCGCCGCGCCGCCGCATCGACGTAGGCGACGTGCGCGAACGCCTCCAACGGGCCGACGAGGTCGATGCCGTTGACGCCGTCGTAGCCGAGCACGCCGATGCGCAGAGGAAGGTTCTTCTTCATCGATCCGAATCCGATGGCTCAGCCTAGCGGCTGCGCGACGCGACGCGGCGGACGCCGAGCCGACACTTTC
>DASWOS010000347.1:0-8876 GCA_036398645.1 Dokdonella sp.
GGCGACGACGCTGGCCGGCTCCGCCGCCGCGCTCGCCGTGGTGTTCGCGCGCGGCGCGATCCGGCGCTGGTTCGGTGCGCAGATCGCGTATCTGGCGTGGATCGTCGTGCCCGCGGTCGCGGCGGCGGCGCTGCTGCCGGCGCCCCTCGTGCCCGGCGCGGTGCTGCGTCTCGCCGCGACGGGCGCGGCGCACCCGGGCCTCGGCGCGTTCGGCGCCGGCGCGCCGGCGTTCGATCCGAGGCCGGTGCTGCTCGGCCTCTGGATCGCGGGCGTCGCACTCACGCTGTTCGCGTTCGTCGCGGCCGAGCGGCGCTACCGGCGCCGGCTCGGGCGCGTGCGCGCGCACGGCGCGGCGCGCGTCGTGCGCGGCGGCGTCGACGACGGTCCGGCACTGGTCGGCGCCGTGCGTCCGCGGGTCGTGCTGCCGTGCGATTTCGGCGCGCGCTACACGCCGCCGCAGCGGCGCCTGATCCTCGCGCACGAACGCACGCACCTCGGCCGCGGCGACACGCGCATCAACGCGTTCGTCGCCGCGCTGCGTTGCCTCAACTGGTTCAACCCGCTGATCCACTTCGCCGCCGCGAAGTTCCGCCTCGACCAGGAGCTCGCCTGCGACGCGGCGGTGATCGCGCGCTTTCCGCACGAGCGCCGGCACTACGCCGAGGCGATGCTGAGCGCGCAGCTGGCCGGGGCGGCACGGCCGGCGCCGCCGGCCGGCTGCGGCTGGCCATCCGGGCATCCACTGAAGGAGAGAATCGCGATGTTGAAGCAGCCCTTGCCGACACGGCGCCGGCGCGGCGCCGGCGCGCTGCTCGTCGCCGCGCTGTGCGCGTGCGGCGGTTATCTCGCCTGGACTGCGCAGCCGGCGCGTGCCGCGGCGGAGCGCGCCGCCGGCGTCGACGTGCGCCTCGCGCTGCACCGCGCCGGCCGCGACGCGGTGCCGGTCGAGGTCACCGCGGATGCGGTCCGCGTCGCCGGCCGCATCATCGCGGACGCCGCGACGAAGCCGCGGCTCGCCGACGGCACGCTCTTCGTCGAATACGGCCGGCCGCTGCGGATCGCATACGGCGCGGCCGCGGAGCGCTGGACCGTGACGCTGACCGCGGAACCGCACGATGCCGACACGCTCGTCGCGCACGTCGTGCTCGCGCACGCCGACCGCGTGGTCTCGCGTCCGGAGCTGATCGTCCGGGACGACGTGCCCGCGCGCGTCGCGATCTCCGGCGACGCGGACGATGCGTTCGATCTCGCGGTCACGCTCGCGCGGCGGAGCGGCGCCGAGCGCGGCGGCGAGCTCGCCGATCCGGACGCCGCACCGCGGCCGTAGCGGCCCGCGGTCACCGCACGAATTGGCTCCGATGCAATGGCTCCGTGCGCGCTCCGCACGGGGCCGCTAGAATGCGGCCCCCTCAATCCGCCGCGTCGAAAGGAGCTGGTTCATGACGGTGAAGGTCGCGATCAACGGCTACGGCCGCATCGGCCGCAACGTGCTGCGCGCGCTGTACGAAGCCGAGCGCACCAACGACATCCGCGTCGTCGCGGTCAACGATCTCGGCGACGCCGAGACGAACGCGCACCTGACGCAGTACGACACCGTGCACGGCAAGTTTCCGGGCGAGGTCGGCGTCGACGGCGGCGACCTCGTCGTCCGCGGCGACCGCATCAAGGTCTGCGCCGAGCGCGATCCGTCGAAGCTGCCGTGGAAGGATCTCGGCGTCGACGTCGTGCTCGAGTGCACGGGCCTGTTCACGAGCAAGGCCAAGGCCGGCGCGCACCTCGCCGCCGGCGCGAAGAAGGTGCTGATCTCGGCACCCGGCGACAAGGACGTCGACGGCACGTTCGTGTTCGGCGTCAACCACGAGCAGCTCACCGCGAAGCACGAGGTCGTCTCGAACGCGTCGTGCACGACGAACTGCCTCGCGCCGCTCGCGAAGGTGCTGCACGAGAAGATCGGCATCGTGCACGGGTTGATGACGACGGTGCACTCGTATACGAACGACCAGGTGCTGACCGACGTGTTCCACAAGGACCTGCGCCGCGCGCGCTCGGCGACGATGTCGCAGATCCCGACCAAGACCGGCGCGGCCGCCGCGGTCGGGCTCGTGCTGCCGGAGCTGAACGGCAAGCTCGACGGCTTCTCGATTCGCGTGCCGACGATCAACGTGTCGGTCGTCGACCTGACCTTCGTGGCGAAGCGCGCGACGTCGGTCGCCGAGATCGACGCCGCGGTCGCCGAGGCGGCGGAGGGCGAGCTGAAGGGCATTCTCGGCATCAATCGCAAGCCGCTGGTGTCGGTCGACTTCAACCACAATCCGTTGTCGTCGGTCTACGACGCGACGCAGACGCGCGTCATGGAAGGCACGCTCGTCAAGGTGCTGTCCTGGTACGACAACGAGTGGGGCTTCTCGAACCGCATGCTCGACATGACGCTCGTGCTCGCGAACGCGCGCTGACCGATCGGCGGCACGACGACGACGAAGCCGCGGCCGGTCCGCGGCTTCGTCGTTTCTCGGATCCCGCGCGCGCACGCGGCGGGCGCGTCCTGCGCGGCGGTCCGCGGCGACTCCGGTCGCTCGGCTCAGCCGTTCGACGCCGCAGCGTAGTCGCGTCGCCGCAGCGCGTAGAGCGCCGTCTGCCGCAGGCTGCCGTCGCCGCGCGCGCGCTCGCACAGCACGCGCTCGCGGACGAAGCCGGCGCGCTCGGCGAGCCGGCACGAGGCGAGGTTCCGCGCGTCGACGTCGGCTTCGATGCGGCGCAGGCGCAGCGCGCCGAACGCGAAGTCGAGCGCGAGGCCGAGCATCTCGGCGCCGAGGCCGCGGCCCCACAGCGCCGGCGCGAGCGAATAGCCGACGACGCCGCGCGCGCGCTCGCGGCGGATCGCGTACAGCGAGCAGGTGCCGACCGCCCTGTCCTCGCCGTGCAGCGTCGCGACCCAGGCGTAGGACTCGGCGACCGCGCGCTCGCGCGCGAGCCGCGCGATGTGTTCGACGGCCTGCCGGCGCTCGGTCCAGGCCGGGAAGCTCCAGTAGCGCATGACGCGCTCGTCGGAATGGAGCGCGAACAGCGCGTCGACGTCGCGCTCGGCGAGCGCGCGCAGGCGCAGGCGCGGCCCGGCGAGAATCGGCACCGGCGGCGCCGCGGTCACGCGCGCCGGCTCAGTGCGCGACCAGCAGCGGCAGGTCGCTGTGCTGGAACAGATGCCGCGTCGTGCCGCCGAGCACGAGCTCGCTGATCCGCGAGTGGCCCCAGGCGCCCATGACGATCAGGTCGCCGCCGGCCGCATGGACCGTCTCGAGCAATTCGGCGCCGCGCTCCTTCTTCGCTTCGAACGCGCGGAACGTCGCGGCGATGCCGCGGCGCTCGAGCCAGGCGCCGAGGTCGAGCTTCGGCAGGTAGCGCCGGCCGAATGGATTCTCGCGCGGGCCGCCGTCGAGCACGCTGACGCGGTCGGCGCGCGCGAGCAGCGGCAGGGCGCCGCGGATCGCCAGCGCCGCTTCGCGGCTGTGGTTCCAGGCGACGACGACGTGCGCGCCGACGACGCCCGGCTTCGCCGTCTCCGGCACGACGACGACCGGCGCCGCGGCGCCGAACACCGTGCGCGAGACGACGCCCCAGCCGGTCGGCGCGTCCGGGTTCAGCTGCGGTCGCTCGACGACGATGAAGTCGCACCAGCGCGAGGCATGGCACAGCGCCTCGACGACGTCGCCCTGCGAGACCAGCCATTCGCCGTCGACCGCGTGCGCGGCGAGCTGCGCGCGCCAGTGCGGCGCGTGCTTCGACGCGGTTCGGTAGAGATCGTCCGCTTCGTTGACGTACAGCGCGACGGCTTCCGGCGAGGCGAACGCGACCGGCGCCACCGGTACGACGTGGAGGCCGATCGCGCGCGCGCCGAGCCGCGCGGCGAGCGCGAGGCCGACCTCGCCGGCGAGCGTCGCGCCTTCGATGCGGCGCAGATGGATCAGCACCTCGAACGGCACCGGCCGGCGCGTCCGAACGTCCGTGTGGGTCATGGCTGTCCTCCGTCGCCGCGACGCGCATAGCTTACGCCGCGCACGCGCGGCCCGGTGCGCCGCCGCGGCGCTCAGCCGATCGCGAACGCGACCGCGAACACGCCGAGCATCGCGAAGCAGACGCCGAGCTTCAGCACGACGCCGAGCGCGAAGCCGAGCCAGGCGCCGGCGCCGACGTGCGCCGCGCGGCGCAGCGTGCCGCCGGCGACGATCTCGCCGACGAGCGCGCCGACGAACGGTCCGAGCACGATGCCGGGCAGGCCGAACACGATGCCGCCCAGCGCGCCGAGCGCGGCGCCGACGACCGCGGCGCGGCTCGCGCCGACGCGCTTCGCGCCGAGCACGCCGGCGACGAAGTCGATCGCGACCGCGAGCGCGGTCAACGCGCCGAGCACGACCAGCGTGAATGCGCCGACGTGGCGGAATCCGTCGGTCCAGGCCGCGAGCAGCAGTCCGGCGAACACGAGCGGAACGCCGGGCAGCGCCGGCAGCAGCGTGCCGGCGAGGCCGATCGCGACGAGCACGACCGCGAGCACGTAGCCGAGCACGTGCGCGTCCAGCAGCGACCTGATCTCGTCCACGCGCGCTCCGCCCGATTCGCCGCCGCCACTCTAAACCGCCGCCGCGCCGGCGTGGCGCTCTGCGCTGCGCGCGGAGCCGCGCGTCCACGTCGCGCCGCAGCGACGCGGTCGGCGCGCGTGCTGCGCCGACTCAGATCCGGTCGAGGCGGAACTCGATCGGCACCAAGCCCCAGGCCGGCGCCGCGGTGCCGCCGCGCACGACCGGCCGGAAGCGCGCGTGCAGCACCGCCGTGCGCGCGGCCGCGTCGAGGCGTGCGTAGCCGGAGCTCCGCGCGATCTCGACCTCGCGCACCGTGCCGTCGACGCCGACGAGCACGCGCAGCAGCACCGTGCCGTGCTCGCGTGCGCGAATCGACGCCGGCGGATACGACGCGCGCAGCGCGCCGTCGTAGGCGAGCGTCTGCGCGCGGCCGCCGCCGGATGCGTCGCCGCCGAGGTCCGGCGCGCCGTCGACCGCGGCCGGCGCCGACGCGGCGGCGGGCGCCGACGCGGCGGCCGGCGCCGGCGGTGCGGCCGGTTCGACCGCTGCACTCGGCGCGAGTGCCGGCGTGGGCGGCGGCGTGGCGGGACGCCGCGGCGGCGACGACGCGCGCGGCATCGGCGCGCGTCGCGGCGGCACCGGCATCGGCGGCTCCGGCGGGGCCGGCGGCGGCGTCGGATGCAGCTCGACGAGCGTCGCCGCGACGACGGCCGGAGGTCGTCGCGGCGCGGGCGGCCACAGCGGCATCGACAGCAGCACGGCGGCGGCGACGTGCGTGGCGAGGCTGCCGGTCCAGGCGCCGATGCGGCGCCGGTCCCAATCGGCGCTGCGGGGAATTGCGGCGGTGCTCATCGAGGTCTCTCCGTCGGGGAATCGTCCGCTGCAACGCGCCGGTACGCGCGGCGGGGTTCGTTCGCGGGCGCCCGTTGTCGGGAAAAATTCCCGAATCGCGGCTATGATCGCGGGCACTCGATCCACAAGAACGCGGAAAGCGGGGAGCGGGGGAGCGGGATGCCGAGACGCGCGATCGACCGGCGCGCGGCCGCGTTGCGGCCGGCGGCTGCGCCTGCGCCCGAACGCCGCCGTGTCCGGCGCCTCGCCGCCGCCGCGCTGATCGCGAGCGTCGCCGCCTGTGCGCACTACGCACCGCGGCCGCTGCCGCCGGAGCGGACCGCCGCCGCGTTCGCGGCGCGTCGGCTCGATGCGCCGGAGCTGCGCGATGCGGTGCGCGCGCTGATTCCGCAGCGGGCCGAGCGCTGGCCGCCGGAGGTCTGGAACCGCGCCGATCTGCTCGCCGTCGCGCTCGCGCGCAATCCGGACATCGCGGTCGCGCGCGCCGAGGTCGACGCCGCGCTCGCGAAGGAAGCCGGTGCCGCCGAGACGCCGAATCCGAACCTGACGCTGCAATCGGAGTACGCGCGCGACGAAGCGCATCCGTGGCTGTACGGCATCGCGACGGACATCGTGTTGCGCACGCCGGCGCGCCGGCGGCTCGACGTCGGCATCGCCGAGCTCGCGACGACGAACGCGCGCTGGCAGCTCGTCGAGAAGGTCTGGAGCGTGCGCCGCGCGGTGACGAACGCGCTCGCCGATCGCGAGGGCGCGCGTCGCCGCGGCGAGCTGCTCGACCGCCTCGGCGACGCGCAGCGGCAGCTGCTCGCGCTCGCGGAGCGCCGCGTCGCCGCCGGCGAGGACGCGGCGTCGGCGCTCGTCGCACAGCGCGCCGCCGTGCTCGACGTCGAGCAGCAGCGCGCGCAGGCGCGCGCCGACGCGGTCGCGGCGCAGGACGCGCTCGCCGCCGCGCTCGGCATGCCGCCCGAGGCGCTCGACGGGTTGCGCGTCGAATGGCCGGACTGGGGCGTGCCGCCGACGGTCGACGCGGCCGCGCTCGACCGCGAGCGCGAACACGCGCTGCTGTCGCGCGCGGATCTCGCCGCCGCGATCGCCGACTACGCCGGCAGCGAGAAGCAGCTCGAGCGCGCGATCGCGCGCCAGCTCCCGGAGTTCCATCTGAACCCCGGCTACTACTGGGACCACGGCATCGCGAAGTGGCCGTTCGACGTCGGCTTCGCGCCGCCGCTGTTCAATCGCAACGACGGCGAGATCGCCGACGCGCGCGCGGCGCGCGAGCTCGCCGGCCGGCGTCTGCTCGCCGCGCAGGCGGCGATCTACGGCGCGATCGCCGCGGCCGCGCGCGCCGAGACCGTCACCGTCGAGAACGCCGACGCCGCGCGCCGGCGCGTCGCCGCCGCCGACGAGCAGGCGCGCCACGCCGCGCTCGGCCTCGAACTCGGTGCGATCGACCGCAGCGAGCGCCTCGGCATCGACACGGTCGCGCTGCGCGCCGAGCTCGACGCGCTGCAGGCGAGCGCGCAGCGGCAGGCCGCGCGCGGCGCGCTCGAGGACGCGCTGCACGCGCCGCTGTCCGGTCCCGAGCTTGCGCTGCGTGCCGCGCTGCAGGACGCCGCACCGTCCGCCGCTTCGCTGTCGGCCGCCGGAGAGACGCCATGATCGGAGTTCGGCGCGCGTGCGCGCTCGTCGTTGCGCTGTCGCTGCTCGGCGCGACCGCGCTCGCGCAGGACGACGACGATGCGCCGTCCGCGGCGCGCGCCGCCGCCGGCGCGCCGCCGCAGCTCGACGCGGAGCAGCAGAGCGCGGTCGGCATCGCGGTCGCGCATCCGCAGGCCGCGAAGACCGCGCAGGAGATCGTCGCGTACGGCCAGGTGCTCGATTCGGCGGCGCTGATCGCCGACGCCGCGCAGCTCGACGCGGCGCGTGCGGCCGAGAGCGCCGCAAGCGCCGACACGGCGCGCGTCGGCGGCCTGTATCGCGGCGAGGCCGGCGCCTCGCTGAAGGCGCTGCAGGACGCGCAGGCCGAGCAGGCGCGCGCGCACGCGCAGGCCGAGGCCGCCGCGGCGACGTTCGCGGCGCGCTGGGCGCCGCTCGCGAAGCTGCCGGCGGCGCAGCGCAAGGCGCTCGTCGACGCGGTCGCCGACGGCCGGCGCCTGCTCGTCCGTGCGGACTGGCTCGGCCGGCAGAGCCTCGGCGAACTGCCGACCGGCGCGCGCCTCGACGTCGACGGCATGCAGGTGCCGGCGCGCGTGCTCGGGCCGATGGCGCAGGCCGCGGCCGATCTGCGCAGCGCCGGCGTGCTGCTCGTCGTCGACGCGCCGCCGCCGGGCTTCGGCGCCGGCGCGCGCGCCGGCGTCACGCTGCTCGGCGCCGCGCGCGCCGGCATGCTCGTGCCAGCCAGCGCGCTCGTCTACGCCGAGGACGGCGCGATCGTCTACAAGCAGCTCGCGAAGAGCGCGGACGGCAAATGGGCCTACGCGGCGGCGAAGGTCACGCCGCTGCAGCCGCAAGGCGACGCCTGGCTCGTCGACGGGCTCGACGACGACGATCTCGTCGTCGTGCGCGGCGCCGGCGTGCTGTGGTCGCTGCAAGGCGTCGGCACCGGCGCTGCGGCCGACGACGACGACGACTGACGGCCGGCCGCCGCATGCTCGCCGCGATCGTTCGCGCCTCGCTCGCGAATCCACGCATCCTGACCGCGCTGTCGCTGCTCGTCGCCGCGCTCGGCGCCGCGGCGCTGCTGACCGTGCGCTTCGACGTATTCCCGGACTTCGCGCCACCGCACGTGCTCGTGCAGACCGAGGCGCCGGGGCTCGACGCGACCCAGGTCGAGGCGCTCGTCACGCGCCCGCTCGAAGGCCTGCTCGCCGGCACCGAGAACGTGCGCACGGTGCGCTCGACCTCGAGCCAAGGGCTGTCCGCGATCCAGGTCGTGTTCGACCGCGGCGGCGATCCGTACCGGCAGCGGCAGGTCGTCACCGAGCGCCTCGCCGAAGCGACCGGGTTGCTGCCGGAAGGCGTGCGACAGCCGCAGCTCTCGCCGCTGTCGTCGTCGATGGAATACCTCGTCCATTTCGGCTTCACCAGCGCGACGCTGACGCCGCTGGAGCTGCGCGACGTCGTCGAGTGGACGGTCAAGCCGCAGATCCTTGCCGTGCCCGGCGTCGCGCAGGCGCAGATCTTCGGCGGCGAGGTGCGCGAGCGGCAGATCGTCGTCGACCCGTTCGCGCTCGCCGCGAACGGCGTGACGCTCGACGACGTGGCGACCGCGGCGCGGCGCGCGACGCAGCTGATCGGCGGCGGCTACGTCGAGACCGCGACGCAGCGGATCGTGCTGCGCGCGCAGGCGGCCGGCACGACGCCGGACGCGATGGCGGCCGCGCTCGTCGCCGCGCGCGACGGCGTGCCGGTGCGGCTCGGCGACGTCGCCGCGATCCGCGACGGCGCCGAGCC
>DASWOS010000348.1:0-6926 GCA_036398645.1 Dokdonella sp.
GCGATCAGCTGCGTGTACTGCGCGCCGAAGTCGAGGATCAGGATCTTGTCGTCGTGGAGATTCGAATGCGGGGCATGCGGCGCCATCGGTCAGCGTCCCTCGCGGGCCGCGTCGTCGACGACGGCCTGAAGCAATGCGTGCCGCGCGGCGGCGAACGGGTTCGTCACGGTGACTCCTTTCCAAGTGAAGCCGTCGTGCAGGTCTTCCGACAGCAACAGCCGGCAGCCGGCTTCCGCGGCGGCGGAGACGATGACGGCGTCCCAGATCGTCAACTGATGGTCGGCCGCGAGATCCATCGCGGAGAGCAGCACGGACGGCGACGTCTCGATCGACGAAAATGCGTCGCGCCAGCCGAGCACGGCCTCGCGCGCCGCGCCGACGCTGCGTCCGGCTTTGCGCACGAGCACGTGGAACAACTCGCCGAGCGCCTGCACCGGCACCAGCGTAGCGTCCTGCGGCAATCCGCGCACGAGCTCGAGAGCCGCCTCGCGTCGCGCGGCGTCGTTCACGCCCTCGGCGTAGGCGAGCACGTTCGTGTCGAGCGCGACCCTCATTCGGGACGCGCGACGGACTGCGCGCGCTCGTAGAGCTCATCTCGCGTCCAGTCGGCCACATTCGCGACCGGCTGCTCGGCGAGCCGCGCGAGCAGCAACGCGCGCGCACGCGCGGAGAGCTCGCCGTCGGCCTCGTAGGGCACGATCTTCGCGACGGGCTTGCCGTGCGAGGTGACGACGTACGTCGCGCGCTCGTCGCGCACGGCGCGCAGGAGCTGCGAGAAATTTCGGTTCGCGTCGGCGGCGGAAACGGGCTCGTCCATCTTCGTCGAGAATGTAGTGATATTTACTACTTTCCCACAATCTCCGGCGCTGCGCAATGGAATATCACGATCGACTCGTGATCCACCCTCGCGCGCCGGCGCCGACGCGATCAGTCGAGCCGATAGTTCGGCGCTTCCTTCGTGATCGTCACGTCGTGCACGTGAGACTCGCGGACGCCGGCCGACGTGATGCGCACGAACTGCGGCTTCGCGCGCATCTCCTCGACCGTCGCGCAGCCGACGTAGCCCATCGCCGCGCGCAGGCCGCCGGAGAGCTGATGCACGATGCTGCGCAGCGGCCCGCGGTACGGCACGCGGCCCTCGATGCCCTCGGGCACGAGCTTGTCCGCGTCGCCTTCGTCGTCCTGGAAGTAGCGGTCCTTCGAGCCCTTCTGCATCGCGCCGAGCGAGCCCATGCCCCGGTAGCTCTTGTACGAGCGCCCCTGGTACAGCTCGACCTCGCCGGGCGCCTCCTCGGTGCCGGCGAACAGGCCGCCGATCATCACGCAGTCGGCGCCGGCCGCGAGCGCCTTCGCGATGTCGCCGGAATAGCGGATGCCGCCGTCGGCGATCAGCGCGATGCCGCTGTCCTTCAGCGCGTCGGCGACCATGCCGACCGCCGACACTTGCGGCACGCCGACGCCGGCGACCACGCGCGTCGTGCAGATCGAACCGGGACCGACGCCGACCTTGACCGCGTCGACGCCGGCGTCGGCGAGCGCCTTCGCGGCGTCGCCGGTCACGATGTTGCCGGCGATCAGGTCGATCTTCGGAAACCGGCGCCGCACCCAGCGCACGCGCTCGATCACGCCGTCGGAATGGCCGTGCGCGGTGTCGACGACGAGTGCGTCGACGCCGGCCTCGACCAGCGCGGCGACGCGCTCCTCCGTGTCGCCGCCGACGCCGACCGCGGCGCCGACGCGCAGGCGCTCGCGATCGTCCTTGCACGCGTTCGGATTGTCGCGCGCCTTCTGGATGTCCTTGACCGTGATCAGGCCTTTCAGGCGGAACGCGTCGTCGACGACGAGCACCTTCTCGATGCGGTGCTTGTGCAGCAGCGCGAGCACTTCGTCCTCGGCGGCGCCCTCCTTCACCGTGACCAGGCGATCCTTGCGCGTCATGATGTTCTTGACCGGGTCGTCCGGCTTCTTCTCGAAGCGCAGGTCGCGGTTCGTCACGATGCCGACGAGCTGTTCGCCGTCGACGACCGGCACGCCGGAGATGTTGTGCGCGCGCGTGATCTGCATGACCTCGCGGATCGAGGTCGACGGCGCGACCGTGATCGGGTCGCGAATCACGCCGGCCTCGAACTTCTTGACCAGGCGCACCTCGGCGGCCTGGCGCTCGATCGTCATGTTCTTGTGGATGATGCCGATGCCGCCGCACTGCGCCATCGTGATCGCGAGACGCGCCTCGGTCACCGTGTCCATCGCGGCGGACACGATCGGCAGGTTCAGGCGGATGTTGCGGGTCAGCCGCGTTCCGAGGTCGACGTCGCGCGGCAGCACGGCCGAGTACGCGGGGACCAGGGAAACGTCGTCGAAGGTCAGAGCTTCGGAGAGGATGCGCATGCGGTATTTTACGGGGGCGAGCGGTTCGGGCCAATAGCTTCGCGACGACGCGCCGCAGCCGTCGCGCGGCGCCGGCCGGTCGGTGCCGCCGCGCGATGCCGCATCGCGCGCGCGACGAGTGCGTCCGCTCAGCGCGCCAGCGCGAGCGACAGCTCCGGCCAATACGTGATCGCGAGCACCGCGGCGAGCAGGATCAGGAAGAACGGCAGGCTTGCGCGCACGAGCGTCGTGACCGGCTTGCCGAAGCGCATGCTCGCGATGAACAGGTTCATGCCGACCGGCGGCAGGAAGATGCCGAGCTGCAGGTTCGCGAGGAACACGATGCCGAGATGGACCGGGTCGACGCCGTAATGCAGCGCGACCGGCAGCACCAGAGGCACGAGGATGATGATCGCCGGAAAGCCCTCGAGCAGCATGCCGAACACGAGCAGGAACGCGTTCAGCACGAGCAGGAAGCTGCCCTTGCTCGTGATGCTGCCCTGGATCGCGGCGAACAGCTGTTCCGGCACCTCGGCGTCGATCAGCCAGTTCGTCAGCGCGAGCGAGAAGCCGAGGATGATCAGGATCGCGCCGACCAGCAGCATCGCCTCGCGCGCGACGCGCGGCAGCTTCGCGAGCGGGATCTCGCGGCGGATCAGCACGGTCACGATCAGCACGTACAGCGCGGTCGCGGCCGCCGCCTCCGACGCGGCGAGCTTGCCCGAATAGATGCCGCCGAGGATCACGAACGGCAGCGGCAGCTCCCATGCGGCGCCCTTCAGCGCGGCCAGCACTTCGGCGCCGCTGACGGGCTCGCGCGTGACGCCGACGCGACGCGCGTGCCAGACGCTGTAGATCGAGAGCAGCAGCACCATCAGCGCGCACGGCAGCACGCCGGCCTTGAACAGCGCGTCGATCGTGACCGGCGGCGTCGTGTGGAACTGCTGCGCGACGACGCCGTACAGGATCAGCGGCATCGACGGCACGAGGATCAGGCCGAGGCTGCCCGACGCGGTCAACAGGCCGAGCGAGAAGCGCTCGCCGTAGTTCTGCTGCAGCAGCGCCGGGTACAGCACCGCGCCGAGCGCGACGATCGTGACGCCGGTCGCGCCGGTGAACGCGGTGAACAGCGCGCTGGCGAGCACCGCGACGATCGCGAGCCCGCCCGGCAGCCAGCCGAGCAGCGCGTTCGTCACGCGCACGAGGCGCTGCGGCGCGCGGCTCTCGGCGAGCAGGTAGCCGGCCAGCGTGAACAGCGGGATCGCGATCAGCGCCGGCATGTCGGCGAGCCGGTAGAACTCGACCGCGACCGCGACGCCGTCTTGTCCGGCCGCATGGAAGCCGAGCAGCGCGACCGCGGCGATCAGCGCGAACAGCGGCGCGCCGACCGCCGCTAGCAGGATCAGCGCGAGCGTGGCGAGCAGGATCACGGCAGGTCCGGCACGAGCGCCGGTGCGTCGCTGCGCGGCGGCTGGAACGCGTGCAGCGCGAAGCGCAGCGCGAGCAGCCCGAACGCGACCGGCACGATCGCCTCGACGAGCCAGTTCGGAATGCCGGCGATCGAATTCGCGCCGCCGTAGTCGAGCTCGACGAGGCCGACGCCGTACCACGCCATCGTCGCCGACACCAGCGCCGCGAACAGCAGCGTGACCGCGCGCAGCACGCGCCGCGCGCGGCCGTGCACGAAATGCGCGATCACGTCGAGGCCGATGTGCTTGTCGTCGCGCGCCGCGGCGAGCGCGCCGAGCAGCGCCGCCCACAGCACCATCGCACGGAGCAGCGGGTCGGCCCAGGACAGGCCGGTCTCGAACACGTTGCGCAGCACGATCTGCGCGCCGGCGAGCAGCACCATCGCGAGCACGAGCAGCGCGATCAACGCGTTCTCGACGCGGTCGAGCCGGCCGAGCGCGCCGCGCCGGTCCTCGCTCACGGATGCGATCCGCCGCGCGCGGCGGCGAGCGTCGCGTCGAGCGTCTTCTGCACCTCGGGCGAGAACGCACCGCCGGCGGCGATGTGCTTGTAGGCGTCCTCGCCGATGCTCTCCCAGCTCTTGCGGTCGGCCTCGGTCGGCGCGTCGAACGTGATGCCCTGCTGCTGCAGCGCCGTGCGCGCCGACGCGTTGTCGGCGCGGCTCTGCTGGTCGAGGCGGTCGAACACCGCGCCGACCTCGTCGGAGAGCACCTTCTGGTCGGCCGGCGACAGCGCCTGGAACGTCTTCTCGTCGACGACGAGCTCGCCGACGACGTAGATGACCGGCAGGTCGACGACGTGCTTGATCTTCGTGTGCCACTGGAACGCGATCGCGCCGGACGGCGTGTTCGCCGCGGTGTCGATCAGGCCGGTCTGCAGGCTCGTGTAGACGTCCGACAGCGGCAACGGAATCGGCGTGACGCCGGCCGCCTTGAACGTCGCCTCGGCGATCTCGTCGCCCTGCGGCACCCAGACCTTCGCGTTCTTGAGGTCGTCGCGCGTCTTGATCTCGCGCGTGCTCATCAAGTACGCGAAGCCGCCGCCGCTGATGCCGAGCAGCTCGAAGCCGGCCTTGCGCACCTGCTCCTTCAGCAACGGATCGACCTTCGCGCGGACCTGGTCGACCTCGGCCTGCGTGCGGAACAGGAACGGCACCGTGTAGATCTCGGCGTCCTTCGCGATCGCGGCCGCTTCGCCGCCGGTGAACGCGCCGCCCTGCAGCTGGCCGATCTTGATCTTGCGCAGCACCGTCGCGTTGTCGCCCATGACGCCGCCCGGATAGAACTTCAGCTCGACGCGGCCGTCGGTCTTCGTCTTGATCGCGTCGGCGCTCGCACGCATTTCTTTCATCCAGCTCGTGCCGTCGGGCGCGAGCGTCGCGATCTTGATCGCGGCGGCGTGCGCCGACATTGCGGCGAGGCCGAGGGCGAGCGCCGAAATCGTCTTGCTCAGATTGGTCATCGTTCGATCCTGTCCGTCTGCGGCGTCGACGACGCCGTCGTTCCCGCGCGAGCGGGTTGCGTTGCTCCGTCGCCGCGCCGCGCCGCGGCGCGTCCGCGCGCGAAGCGCGTCGGGCTCCGATCGGCCGCGTCGGATTGCGCGGCTTTCAGAAGAAGTCCTTGCCCGACTCGAGCAGCTTCCTCGCGCGCTCCTGGGCCAGCATGTTGATCAGCGTCAGCCCCGGCGCGTGCGGGTCCGCGGCGATCGCCTCGTTCAGCAGCCGATCGTGCAGCTCGCGGTCGAACACGAGCCGCGCATAATGCTCGGCATAGAGCACGCGGACCATTTGGTTCTTGCCGCCGGAGATTGCAAGGGCCTTCTCGAAATCGGCCTTGCCCTCCTCCGGCTTGCCGCCGAGCGAGGCCGGCCGCAGCGTCGCGAGCACGCCGAGATACATGTACGGCTCGCCGCCGGCATGGTTCGGGTCGAGCGCGACGACGCGCTCGAGCAGCGCCTGCACCTTCGGAATGTCCGCGATCGAGTTCCAGTCCGAGCTGTTGCCCTGGATCCGCGTGGCCCAGGCCGACGCGAGCGTGTAGAGCATGTCGGCATCGCCTGCGCGCGCCTTCGCGACCTCGGACCGGAACGCCTCGAACGGCTGATCGAGCTGCTTGCAGAGCGCCGGCAGGCGCAGGCAGGTCGCGCGCTTGGCGTAATCGAAGCTGCGTGCCGACAGCCGCGCGAAGCGCGCCGGATCGTCGACGAAGCCGCCGGCGTACGCGCCGTAGAGCTGCGCGCCCGCGCTCAGCAGGCCGACGTCGTCCGGAGCGCCGTGGATCAGGCCGTCGACGAGCAGCAGCCAGGCCGGGATGCCGTCGCGTGCGGTGCCGACGTCGTCCTGATCGAGGATGCCGGCGGTCAGATCGTCGGCGAGTTTCTGGCTCGCGCGATTGACCACGGTCGCGCAGCCGCCGAGCGCGAGACAAAGCGCGGCGGCGAACGCGAATGAAAGCGGAGAGGTTCGCATGGCGCGCGGTTCCGGCTCGGCGCCCGCACGCGGGCGCGCGCGGCGGCGCGGCTCCCGGCAGGCAGTGGAAAGGAAGTCAGTCAAGGAACGTCTCGGCGGCTTCGAGCGTGTTCTCCATCAGCGTCGCGACCGTCATCGGCCCGACGCCGCCCGGCACCGGCGTGATCCACGAGGCGCGCTCGGCGGCCGGCGCGAACTCGACGTCGCCGACGAGGCGGCCGTCGTCGAGCCGGTTGATGCCGACGTCGACGACGACCGCGCCGGGCTTGATCCACTCGCCGCGGATCAGGCCGGGCCGCCCGGCCGCCGCGACGACGATGTCGCCGCGGCGCACCTCGGCCTCGAGGTCGTGCGTGAACTTGTGGCAGCCGGTCGTCGTGCAGCCGGCCAGCAGCAGCTCGAGGATCAGAGGCCGGCCGACGTGGTTCGACACGCCGACGACGACCGCGTGGCGGCCGCGCACGGGCCGGTCGGTGTGCGCGAGCAGCGTCATGACGCCCTTCGGCGTGCACGGGCGCAGGCCGCGCTGGCGCAGCGCGAGACGGCCGACGTTCGCGGCCTGGAAGCCGTCGACGTCCTTGCGCGCGTCGATGCGGTCGATCAGCGCGGTCGCATCGACGCC
>DASWOS010000349.1:0-14568 GCA_036398645.1 Dokdonella sp.
GCGCGTCGCCCATGACCAGCGCCGCGGTCGTGCTCGACGTCGGCGCGAGATCGAGCGGGCAGGCCTCGGCCGGCACGCTGGTGTCGAGGTGCACGTCGGCGAGCCGCGCGAGCGACGAGCCGACGTTGCCGCTCATCGCGATCAGCGGGATGCCCTGGCGCTTGATCAGCGGCAGGATCGCGAGCAGCTCGTCGGTCTCGCCGGAGTTCGACAGCGCGAGCAGCACGTCCTTCTGCGTGATCATGCCGAGATCGCCGTGGCTCGCCTCGGCCGGATGCACGAAGAACGACGGCGTGCCGGTCGAGGCCAGCGTCGCGGCGATCTTGCGCGCGATGTGGCCGGACTTGCCCATGCCGGAGACGACGACGCGGCCCGGGCACTCGAACATCAGCTGGCACGCGCGCAGGAAGCTGACGTCGATGCGGTCGCGCAGCGCCGCGATCGCTTCGGCCTCGATCGCGATGACGGCCTGCGCGCTCTTCACGAGCGCGGTCGCGTCGAGCAGCGGATTGCTGAGGGGCGGGCGCGGAGCGGCGAGGACCTGGGCGTTCATCGGAGGCGGAGGTTCGGCGAGGGCGGGGAAAGCGTCGTTTCTGCGCTTGTTGAGGATTTTGAGTACCATGCGCCGCCTCATTGTAGCCGCTTCGCCGGCCCGGTGACCGTCCGGGCCGTTCCGCCGCAGGACGGGCCCGGACGGCGACGCGTCGCAGGCGCGGCCGACGCGGACGCCGCGTCGCGCCTGCCGACAGTCTACGATGGGATTCGTAAATCCGCCAATTGCCAGGAATTTTCCTCACGATGGACAGCGCGACCGTGCAGCATCTGATCGAGCGTGGCCTGCCGGACGCGCGCGTCGAAGTGCGCGGCGAGGACGGCGTGCACTTCGAGGCGCTGGTCGTCAGCGCCGCGTTCGCCGGCAAGCTGCCGCTCGCGCGGCACCGGCTGGTCTACGCGGCGCTCGGCGAGCGCATGGGCGGCGAGATCCACGCGCTGTCGCTGCGCACGCTGACGCCCGAAGAAGCCGCTGCCGGCGACGCCTGAGCCCGTCCGTGCCGCGCTCGCGCCGCGGCGACGCCCCGATGAGCCGATTTCTCCCTTTGCCGACGAGGCCCGACCCACGCATGCAGCAGCCGACCCTCCGTCCCCAGCGCGCCTCGCGCCGCGCAGGGCGCTAGATCCGCCATGGCCAAGATCGTCATCAACGGCGGCCAGCCGCTCAGCGGCGACGTCTGGGTATCCGGCGCGAAGAACGCGGTGCTGCCGATCCTCGCCGCGTGCCTGCTCGCCGACGGGCCGGTCACGATCGGCAACGTGCCGCACCTGCACGACGTCACCACGACGATGGAGCTGCTCGGCCAGATGGGCGTCGAGCTCGTCATCGACGAGCGCATGAAGATCCAGGTCGATCCGACCACCGCGGACCGCTACTTCGCGCCGTACGACCTCGTCAAGACGATGCGCGCGTCGATCCTCGTGCTCGGCCCGCTCGTCGCGCGCTTCGGCCAGGCCGTCGTCTCGCTGCCCGGCGGCTGCGCGATCGGCTCGCGGCCGGTCGACCTGCACCTGAAGGGACTGCAGGCGCTCGGCGCCGACGTCGTCGTCGAGAACGGCTACATCAAGGCGCAGGCGAAGCGGCTCAGGGGCGCGCGCATCAACCTCGATCTGGTCACCGTGACCGGCACCGAGAACATCATGATGGCGGCGACGCTCGCGTCGGGCACGACGATCATCGAGAACGCCGCGCAGGAGCCGGAGGTCGTCGATCTGGCCAACTGCCTGAACGCGATGGGCGCGCGCATCGAAGGCGCCGGCACCGCGACGCTCGTCATCGAAGGCGTCGAGCGGCTGTCCGGCACGACCTACGAGGTGCTGCCGGACCGCATCGAGACCGGCACGTTCCTCGTCGCCGGCGCGATCACCGGCGGCCGCGTCACCGCCAAGCGCGCACGGCCGAAGACGCTCGACGCGGTGCTCAGCAAGCTCGAGGACGCCGGCGCGCACATCAACACCGGCGAGGACTGGATCGAGCTCGACATGCGCGGCCGGCGGCCGAAGGCGGTCAACGTGACGACGGCGCCGTACCCGGCGTTCCCGACCGACATGCAGGCGCAGTTCACCGCGCTGAACTGCGTCGCCGAAGGCGTCGGCATCATCACCGAGACCGTGTTCGAGAACCGCTTCATGCACGCGCACGAGCTGCAGCGCCTCGGCGCCGACATCCATCTCGAGGGCAACGCGGCGATCATCAAGGGCGTCGACCACATGTCCGGCGCGCCGCTGATGGCGACCGACCTGCGCGCATCGGCCTCGCTCGTGCTGGCCGGCCTCGTCGCGCGCGGCGACACGATCGTCGACCGCATCTACCACATCGACCGCGGCTACGAGAACATCGAGGAGAAGCTCGGCGGCCTCGGCGCGCACATCCGCCGGCTGCCGGCCTGACGCCGCCGCGCGGCGGCGGCCGGCGCGCGCGTCAGCGCCGCGTCGAGGAGACGAGCTGCAGCGTGATCGCGTCGCCGTTCTTCTCGGCCTGCTCGATCTGCACCGGCAGCCAGCCGAGCGACTCGGCGAACCAGACGCGCCCGACGCGGCGGCGATCGTCGCCGGAGCCGCCGTCGCGGCGCATCAGCACCGCCGCGAACGTGCCGGCCGGCACGTGCAGCGTCTCGGTCGCGCCGCGCACGTAGTGCGCGTCCTCGACGTGGTCCTTGACCGCGACCTTGTAGTCGAAGCTCGACGCGCCGCGCATCAGGTCGAGCGCGAGCGCGAGCGTGACCGACTGACGGTCGATCAGGCCCGGCACGGTCGCATAGCGGTACGTGCCGCCTTCCTCGACGCGGACCTCGTTCGCGCGCCAGTCGAACTCGGCGTGCCGCGTGCGCTGCTTGAACGCGCCGTCCTGACGGTAATCGTAGGCGAGCGCGAGCGGGCGGCCGTCCTGCCAGCGGAAGCGCGAGGTCTCGACGATCTGCACCTCGGCGAGCTTGGCGAGGCCGGCGGTGCCCTTCGTCGCGCTGCGCAGCGTCCAGCTGCCGTCGCCGGCTTCGCTGAGGTCGAGCGTCGTGCGCGCGATCTCGCTGCCGTTCTGCAGCGCCGCGTACTCGGCGTGGAACGGATGCGGCGCGGCCGTGCGCGCCGGCGCGGCCGCGGCGGCGGCGATCGGCAGGAGCAGGGCGGCGAGCAGGATCTTCATGCGGGCGAGCGGCCGGTGGCGGAGCGGACGAGTCTCGCCGCCGGCGCCTGAACCGTGCCTCACGCGGGCGCGGCGAGCGCGCCGTCGTCGCCGAGCCGGAGCGGCGCGCGCAGCGCCGCGCCGTCGAAGCGCACGCCGTCGGCGGCCCAGCCGAGGCGGCCGGCCGCGATCAGCGCGAGCGTCGCCGGCAGCAGGCGGTGCTCGCGCGCGAGCACGCGCGCGGCGAGCGTCTGCGCGGTGTCGCCGGCGAGCACCGGCACCTCGGCCTGCGCGACGACCGGGCCGCCGTCGAGCTCCGCGGTCACGTAGTGCACGCTCGCGCCGTGCAGCGCGTCGCCGGCGGCGAGCGCGCGCCGGTGCGTGCCGAGGCCGCGGTGCCGCGGCAGCAGCGACGGATGGATGTTGATCACGCGTCCCTGCCACGGCGCGAGCACGGCCGCGTCGACGACGCGCATGAAGCCGGCCATGACGACGAGCTCCGGCGCATGCTGCGCGATGCGCGCGAACAGATCGGCGTCGAAGGCGGCGCGTGCGGCATAGCCGCGCGGATCGAGCGCGAGCGTCGCGATGCCGGCCGCTTCGGCGCGACGCAGCGCCGCGGCGTCGGCGCGATCGCCGGCGACGAGCACGATGTCGACCGCGAGCGCGCCGGCCGCGCGCGCGTCGATCAGCGCCTGCAGGTTCGAGCCGCGGCCCGACGCGAGCACCGCGATCGGCAGCGCGCGCATCGCCGCTCAGGCGATCCGCACGCGCTCGCCGCCGGCCGGCGCGGCGACGACCTCGCCGATCGGCTGCGCGCCGAGGCCGAGCGCCGCGAGCTCGGCGACGACCGCGTCGGCGCGCTCGGCGGCGACGATCAGCACGTAGCCGATGCCGCAGTTGAACGTGCGCCACATCTCCTCGCGCTCGACGCGGCCCTCGCGCTGCAGCCAGTCGAACAGCGGCGGCGGCGTCCACGCGCGGCTGTCGATCGCGATGCCGAGCGGCTCGGGCACGACGCGGATCACGTTCTCGCGAAGCCCGCCGCCGGTCACGTGCGCCATGCCGTGGATCGCGGCCGCATGCGCGTGCAGCAGACGCAGGATCGGCTTCACGTAGATCGTCGTCGGCGCCATCAGCGCGTCGGCGAGCGTGACGCCGCCGACGTCGAGATCGAAGCCGCCGCCGTCCGGCGTGATGCCGGCGCGCTCGACGATGCGGCGGATCAGCGAATAGCCGTTCGAATGCGCGCCGCTCGAGGCGACGCCGACCAGGACGTCGCCGGCGCGCACCGCGGCGCCGTCGATCAGCGCGGCCTTCTCGACCGCGCCGACGCAGAAGCCGGCGAGGTCGTACTCGCCGGGCGGGTACATGTCCGGCATCTCGGCGGTCTCGCCGCCGATCAGCGCGCAGCCGGCCAGCTCGCAGCCCTTGGCGATGCCGCCGACGACGGCGACCGCGGTGTCGACGTCGAGCTTACCGGTCGCGAAGTAGTCGAGGAAGAACAGCGGCTCAGCGCCCTGCACGAGCACGTCGTTGACGCACATGCCGACGAGATCGATGCCGATCGTGTCGTGGCGGCCGAGCGCCTGGGCGAGCTTCAGCTTGGTGCCGACGCCGTCGGTGCCGGACACGAGCACCGGCTCGCGATAGCGGCCGGCCAGCTCGAACAGCGCGCCGAAGCCGCCGAGGCCGGCCATGACCTCGGGCCGGAACGTGCGCCGGACCAGCGGCTTGATGCGCTCGACGACCGCGTTGCCGGCGTCGATGTCGACGCCGGCGGCGCGGTAGCTCAGGGGTTCGGAGGACACGGACATCGGTGCATCGCAGTGGCGGCAGGGCGCGGATCATAACAGGCGGTCCGGCGCCGACGCCGCGCGGCCGTGCGCCGCGCGCGCCGGCGCCGCGGCGCGCGAATGGACGCGCCGGCGCGCTTTGGGCAGACTTGCGGCGTCTTCGCGGCGGAAACCGACAGTGCGATCGATCGCAGCATGGCGCGTGCTCGGCTTCGCCCTGGCCTGGGCGGCGACGATCGCCTGCGCCGCGGCACCGGCCGCGTACACCGGCCAGGCGCCGGTCGAGTCGCAGTCGGACCAGGACCGCGCCGACGCGCTGAAGGCCGCGCTCGGCAGCGTCGTCGTCGAGCGCACCGGCGACCCCGGCGTGCTCGCGCGCGCCGACGTCGCCAAGGCGCTCGCGCAGGCCGAGCGCTACGTGCTGCAGTTCCAGTACCGGCCGAATCCCGGCGCCGACGCGGCGCCGAAGTTCGTGCTCGTCGCCGAGTTCGACAGCAGCGCGGTCGACGCGATGCTGCAGCGGCTCGGCCTCGGCGAGCCGTCCGGCGCGGCCGGCGCCGTCGCGTCCGACGCCGCGGTCGACGCGAGCGTCTGGATCGGCGGCATCCGCGACGCCGACGACTACGCGCACGTGATCGGCTATCTCGCCAAGAACAACTTCGTGCGCGGCGCGCAGCCGATGCGCGCGCGCGGCGACGGAATGCTCGTCAAGCTGACGCTGGCGACCGACCTCGCGCACTTCCTCGACGTCGTCGGCACGGAGCGCACACTGAGCGTCGTCGGCGCGGCGACGCCGGCCGACGGAGCCGATGCGACGCTCGCGCTCGCGCGCTGACCGGCGGCGCCGATGTTGCGCCATCTGCCGAACCTGATCACCGCGTTGCGCATCGCGCTGGTCGTGCCGCTGTGCGGCCTGATCGACGCCGGCCGCTACGACGGCGCGCTGCTCGTCGCGGCGATCGCGGGACTGAGCGACGCGGTCGACGGCTTCCTCGCCAAGCGCTACGGCTGGCAGAGCTGGATCGGCGGCATGCTCGACCCGATCGCCGACAAGCTGCTGCTGACCGCCGCGTTCGTCTGGCTCGCGCTGGACGGCGCGCTGCCGGTCTGGCTCGCCGCGCTCGTGGTCGGCCGCGATCTCGTCATCGTCGCCGGCGCGGCCGCGTATCATGCGCGCATCGGCCGCTTCGACGCGTCGCCGAGCCGGCTGTCGAAGGCGACGACGCTCGTGCAGATCCTGTTCGTGCTCGTCGAGCTGCTGCGCCTGTCGCGCTGGATCGAGGTTCCGCCGCCGCTGCGCGCCGCGTTCGTCGCCGCGGTCGCGGCGCTGACGCTGGCGAGCGGCGTACACTACGTCGCGGTCTGGGGCGGCCGCGCGCGGCGCGCGTTGCGCGAGGACGAACGGAGTCGACCATGAGCACGGAGATCAAGCCCGATCCGGCGTACCGCCGCCTCGACCTGCGCTGGCAGTGGCTGATCCTGCTGCTCGTGATCGGCGTCGTCGTCTACCTGCTCGCGCCGGTGCTGATGCCGTTCGTCGCGGCCGCGCTGTTCGCGTACCTGCTCGATCCGATCGTCGACCGCCTCGAGCGCTACGGGCTCGGCCGCGGCGTCGCGGTCGCGATCGTGTTCGCGATCGTGCTGATCGTCGTCGTCGGCGTCGTGCTGATCCTCGTGCCGTTCGTCGAGCGCCAGATCAGCAATTTCCTGATCCAGCTGCCGATCTGGGTCGACTGGTTCCAGCAGACGGCGACGCCGTGGCTCGAGCGCCGCTTCGGCATCTCGCCCGACATCCTCGACACGCAGCGCATCGTCGAGGCGCTGCAGGCGAACTGGCGCGAGGCCGGCGGCTTCGCCGCGAGCGCGATCGCGCGCGTGTCGAAGTCCGGCATGGCCGTCGTCGGCTGGGTGCTGAACCTCGTCATGGTGCCGGTCGTCGCGTTCTACCTGCTGCGCGACTGGGACGTGCTCGTCGCGCGCTGCCACGCGCTGATCCCGCGCTCGATCGAGCCGGTCGTCTCGCGCCTCGCGCGCGAGTCCGACGACGTGCTCGGCGCGTTCCTGCGCGGCCAGCTCAGCGTGATGATCGCGCTCGGCGTGTTCTACGGCGCCGGCCTCTGGCTGGCCGGGATCAGCGTCGGTCCGCTGATCGGCATGGTCGCCGGGCTGATCAGCTTCGTGCCGTACCTCGGCGCGATCACCGGCGTCGTCATCGGCGTGGTCGCCGCGCTCGTGCAGTACCACGACTGGTTCCACGTGCTGCTCGTGCTCGGCGTGTTCGTGATCGGGCAGACGCTCGAGGGCTACGTGCTCGTGCCGCGCCTGGTCGGCGAGAAGATCGGCCTGCACCCGGTCGCGGTGATCTTCGCCGTGCTCGCCGGCGGCGAGCTGTTCGGCTTCCTCGGCGTGCTGCTCGCGCTGCCGGCCGCGTCGGTCGTCATGGTGCTGCTGCGCTACGGCTACGAGCGCTACACCGACAGCGAGCTGTACAACACGCGCGCGGAGCCGACGATCATCGTGCCGGACCGCGAGGTCGTCGTCGACGAGCCGGCGGCGGTCGTCGTCGAGCGCGCCGCGAAGGTCATCATCGAGCCGCACGCGGAACGATGACCGGGCAGCTGCCGCTCGCGCTGCGCTGGCCGGCGCACCAGCGCCTCGACTCGTTCGTCGCCGGCGCGAACACGGTCGCGCTCGACGCGGTGCGCGCGGCCGCGTCGCGCGAGGAGCAGCCGTGGCTGTACCTGTGCGGCCCGCCCGGCAGCGGCCGCACGCATCTGCTCGTCGCCGCCTGCGCCGCGGCGAGTGCCGGCGGACGGGCGGCGCAGTACGTCTCGGTCGCCGCGCTCGCCGCGCGCGCGGCCGCGCTGCGCGGGCTCGGCGGCAGCCGCCTGCTCGCGCTCGACGACCTCGACGCGGCGGCCGGCGACCGCGACGCGGAGCTCGCGCTGTTCGAGCTCTACAACCGCTGCCGCGCCGAGCGCGCGACGCTGCTGTTCGCCGCGACCGTGCCGCCGGCGCAGTGCGGCTTCGGCCTGCCGGACCTCGTCTCGCGGCTGTCCGCGTGCACGCAGCTCGCGCTGAAGCCGCTCGGAGAGACCGAACGGCGCGAGCTGCTGCGGCGGCGCGCCGCCGCGCGCGGATTCGAGCTCGACGAGGCCGTGCTCGACTGGCTGTTCGCGCGCCACGCACGCGACCTCGGCGCGCTGACCGCGCTGCTCGAGCGCATCGACGCGGCCGCGCTCGCCGCGCGCCGGCGCGTCACCGTGCCGTTCGTGCGCGACCTGCTCGACGCCGACGCGGCGCGCGCGCCGGCCGAGCGCCGCTGAGCTCCGCGCGCGCCGCGGTGCGGCTCAGCCGAGCGCGGCGTCGACTTCGCGCAGCTGCGCGACGGTGCCGACGTTGCGCCAGAAGCCGTCGTAGCGCTGACCGGACAGCCGGCGCTCGCGCATCGCACGCCGGTAGACCGGCAGCAGCTTGAAGCAGCCGTCGGCTTCGCCGGCGACGAACTCGGGGCGGTAGACGCCGATGTTCGCGAACGTCAGCCGCTCGCCGGCGCCGTCCTCGTTGAGCCGCGTGCCGTCGAGCCAGAAGTCGCCGCGCGGATGGAAGTCCGGGTTCGGCACCATGACCAGATGCGCGAGCGCGTCCGGCGCGGGCGGCAGCGTCGCGTAGTCGAAGCCGCTGACGACGTCCGCGCTGACCGCGATGAACGGCGCGGCGCCGAGCAGCGGCAGCGCGCGGCGCATGCCGCCGCCGGTCTCGAGCGGCGTCGGCCCCTCGTAGCTGTAGCGGATGCGCAGGCCCCAGCGCGAGCCGTCGCCGAGCGCGGCCGGAAACTGCTCGGCGAGGTGCGACAGATTGACGACGACGTCCTCGACGCCGGCCGCGGCGAGCTTCTCGAGGTGGTGCACGATCAGCGGCTTGCCGCCGACCTCGAGCAGCGGCTTCGGCGTCGCGTCGGTCAGCGGCCGCAGGCGCTCGCCGCGTCCGGCGGCGAGGATCAGCGCGCTGCGGATCGTCATGCCGGCTCGTCGCGCGGCCGCGCGAGATCGCGCCCGGCGCGCGCGCGCTCGAGCAGGTCGGCGAGCGCGTGGAACGGCGCGTGCTCGCGCGCGACCGCGAGCGCGTAGTGCCAGACGCGCGGCAGGTCGGCGAGGTACTGCGGCTTGCCGTCGCGGTAGCGGAGCCGGCAGAAGATGCCGAGCACCTTCAGGTGGCGCTGCAGCCCGGCCAGGTCGAACCAGCGCCGGAAGCGCGCCGTGTCGACCTCGGTGCCGACGAGGCCGGCCTCGAGCAGGCGCCGGCGATAGCGCTCGGCCCACGCGGCGACGCGTTCGGGCGGCCAGGCGACGTAGCAGTCGCGCAGCAGCGAGGCGAGATCGTAGGCGAGCGGCCCGCGCACGGCGCCCTGGAAGTCGACGATGCCCGGGTTCGCCAGCATCGGTGCGGCGCCGGTCTCGGCGCCGCGCGCGCCGATCATCAGATTGCGGCTGTGGTAGTCGCGGTGCATGAAGCGCTGCGGCTGCTCGCGCAGCGCCGCGGCGAGCGCGGCGAACGCGCGGTCGAGCGTCGCGCGCTCGTCGGGCGTCGGCTCGACGCCGAGATGGCGGCGCAGGAACCATTCCGGCAGCAGCTCGAGCTCCGTGCGCACGAACGCGTCGTCGAACGCCGGCAATGCGTGCGGCGCGACCCGCTGCTGCGCGCGCAGCAGCGCTTCGAGCGCGTCGGCGTAGAGCGCGTCCGCGCTCGCGTCGTCGAGTGCCTGCAGGTACGTGCGCGCGCCGAGGTCCTCCATCAGCACGAAGCCGCGCTCGCGGTCGACGCCGAACACTTCCGGCGCGTGCAGGCCGGCCTCGCGCAGGCGCGCGCCGATCGCGAGCCAGGCGTCGAGCTCGCCGCGGTCGGACGGCGCGTCCATCACGATGCGCGTACGGCCGTCGGCGCCGCGCACGCGCCAGTAGCTGCGCGAGCTCGCGTCGGACGAGGCCGGCGCGAGCTCGAACCGCGCGTCGTCGGAATGCGCCGCGACGAACCGCTCGAGCGCGGCCGCGCGGTCGGAAGTCTTCGTCATGCGCGGCAGTGTAGTGGCTCGGCGCGCGGCGCAGGCGACTCAGAGGAACATGCCGCCGGACGCCTCGATGCGCTGCGCGTTGATCCAGCGGTTGTCGGGCGAGAGCAGCGAGGCGACCACGCCGCCGATGTCGTCCGGCAGCCCGGCGCGGCCGAGCGCGGTGTTCGCCGCGACGAAGCGGTTCATCGCGGCGTCGTCGCGCACGCGACCGCCGCCGAAGTCGGTCTCGATCGCGCCCGGCGCGACGACGTTGACCGCGATGCCGCGCGGACCGAGCTCCTTGGCGAGATAGCGCGTCAGCACCTCGACCGCGCCCTTCATCGACGCGTACGCGGATGCGCCCGGTATGCAGAAGCGCGCCAGACCGCTCGAGATGTTGACGATGCGGCCGCCGTCGGCGATCAGCGGCAGCAGCTTCTGTGTCAGGAAGAACACGCCCTTGAAGTGCACGTTCATCAGCTCGTCGAACTGCGCTTCGCTCGTCTCGGCGAACGGCACGTGCAGGCCGACGCCGGCGTTGTTGACGAGATGATCGAAGCGGTCCCGCTGCCAGTGCGCGGCGAGCACCTCGCGCACGCGCTGCGCGAATGCGTCGAAGTTCGCCGTGTCGCCGACGTCGAGCTGCAGCGCGGCCGCGCGGCGGCCGGTCGCTTCGATCGAGGCGACGACGGCGTCGGCCTCGGCTTCGTTGCGGCGCCAGGTCAGGATCACGTCGCTGCCTTTCTCGGCGAGGCGCAGCGCCATGTTGCGGCCGAGGCCGCGGCTGGCGCCGGTGACGAGTGCGATCGGGGTACGGGAAGCGGTCATCGGAATCTCCTTCAGCGTGGGTACGGCACCTACTGTGTCGGCGCGGCGCGCGGCCATAAACCGCATCCGTGCGATAGTAGTGTTCGCCCGAAACGAACAATCGGATCGTGAGCCGGCTCGAGGACATGCAGACCTTCGTGCGCGTCGCGGAGCTGTCGAGCTTCACGCGCGCGGCCGAAGGGCTCGGCCTGCCCAAGGCCAGCGTCTCCGCGGCCGTGCAGCGGCTCGAGGCCGCGCTCGGCACGCGCCTGCTGCACCGGACCACGCGCCGCGTAGAGTTGACCCAGGACGGACGCGCGTTCTACGCGCGCGCGAAGGATATGCTCGACGACGTCGACGCGTTGCAGTCGATGTTCCAGCAGAGCACGCAGACGCTGCGCGGCCGGTTGCGCGTCGACATGCCGAGCGGGATCGCGCGCGAGTTCGTGATTCCACGGCTGCCGGAATTCCTCGACCGGCATCCCGGGCTCGAGATCGAGCTGAGCGGCACGGATCGCCGCGTCGACCTCGTCGGCGAAGGCTTCGACTGCGTGCTGCGCGTCGGCGACCCGGGCGCGGGCGGCCTCGTCGCACGCCGGCTCGGCAGCTATCGCGTGATCAACTGCGCGAGCGCGGACTACGTGCGCCGCCACGGCCTGCCGGAGACGGTCGACGATCTCGCGCGGCATCGGCTGATCCACTACGTGCCCGCGCTCGGCGCGAAGTCGCCCGGCTTCGAGTACCGCGACGGCGACGCGTACCGCACCGTCGAGATGGCCGGCGCGGTCACCGTCAACAGCGCCGAGGCGTACCAAGCCGCGTGCCTGGCCGGGCTCGGCATCATCCAGGTGCCCGCGGCCGGCGTGCGGCGGCTGATCGCCGCCGGCCGGCTCGTCGAGGTCGCTCCGCGCCTCGTCGCCGAGCCGATGCCGGTGTGGCTGCTCTACGCCGACCGCCGCCATCTGCCGCGGCGCGTGCGCGCGTTCATGGACTGGGTTTCCGGCGTGCTCGAGCTCGCGATCGAGGAGCGCGCGCCGTGACCGGCGTCGCGCGGCCGCGGCCGGTTTGACCGCGGCGGCGTCAATTAGTACTATTTCAGTACTGTTTTGCCGCGCCCGTGCCCGCCATGCTCCGCGTCAGCAAGCTCACCGACTACGCGACCGTCGTGATGACCTGTCTCGCCGCGAGCGACGGCGTGCTGAGCGCGCAGAGCCTCGCCGAGCGCGCGCGGCTCGAGGCGCCGACGGTCAGCAAGCTGCTGAAGCAGCTCGCGCAGGCCGGCCTCGTCGTCTCGACGCGCGGAATCAACGGCGGCTACCGGCTCGCGCGCGCGCCGGAGCGCATCACGATCGCCGAGGTCGTCGTCGCGATCGAAGGTCCGATCGGCATGACCGAATGCAGTGCGCACGCCGGCGTCTGCGGCCACGAGCCGCACTGCGGCGTGCGCATGAACTGGCAGCGGATCAGCCGCGCGATCGCGGCCGCGCTCGCCGGCGTGACGCTCGCGGACATGGCGCGGCCGCCGCCGCGGCGCGGCGCGGCGATCCCGCTGCACGTCGCGACCGCGTGAGCGCGGCGCCGAGCGGCGCGGCCGAGCACGGCCGGCTCGGCTCTCACGGCCCTGGACGGCCGCAACGAATTCGAGGCAGCTGAGACATGGCCACCGAACGCATCCAGATGGAAGACGCATTGCGCGAACGCCTCCGCCCCGATCCGGTCGCCGCGGCGATCGGCCGCCGCTACGACGCCGGCTTCGTCACCGACATCGACAGCGAGAGCCTGCCGCCCGGGCTCGACGAGGACGTCGTGCGCGCGATCTCGGCGCGCAAGGACGAGCCGGCCTGGATGACCGAATGGCGGCTCGCGGCGTACCGCCGCTGGCTGTCGATGACGCCGCCGCACTGGGCCAAGCTCGACATCGAGCCGATCGACCTGCAGGCGATCCGCTACTACTCCGCGCCGAGGCACCGGCCGAAGTCGCTCGACGACGTCGATCCGAAGCTGCTCGAGACCTACGAGAAGCTCGGCGTGCCGCTGCACGAGCGCGCGCGGCTCGCCGGCGTCGCGGTCGACGCGGTATTCGACTCGGTCTCGGTCGGCACGACGTTCCGCGACGAGCTGGCCAAGGCCGGCGTGATCTTCTGCTCGATCTCCGAGGCGATCCGCGAGCATCCGGAGCTCGTGCGCCGCTATCTCGGCAGCGTCGTGCCGCCGGCCGACAACTACTTCGCCGCGCTGAACTCGGCGGTGTTCTCCGACGGCAGCTTCGTGTTCGTGCCGAAGGGCGTGCGCTGCCCGATGGAGCTGTCGACGTACTTCCGCATCAACGCGCGCGACACCGGCCAGTTCGAGCGCACGCTGCTGATCGCCGAGGAAGGCGCGAGCGTCTCGTACCTCGAAGGCTGCACCGCGCCGATGCGCGACGAGAACCAGCTGCACGCGGCGGTCGTCGAGCTCGTCGCGCTCGACGACGCGAGCATCAAGTACTCGACCGTGCAGAACTGGTATCCCGGCGACGAGGACGGCCGCGGCGGCATCTACAACTTCGTGACCAAGCGCGGCGACTGCCGCGGCGCGCGCTCGAAGATCTCGTGGACGCAGGTCGAGACCGGCTCGGCGATCACCTGGAAGTATCCGAGCTGCGTGCTGCGCGGCGACGACTCGGTCGGCGAGTTCAACTCGGTCGCGCTGACCCATCACCGCCAGCAGGCCGACACCGGCACGAAGATGATCCACATCGGCCGCAACACGAAGTCGAAGATCGTCGCCAAGGGCATCAGCGCCGGCCGCGGGCAGAACACCTATCGCGGCCTCGTCCGCGTCGAGAAGGGCGCCGACGGCGCGCGCAACCACACCCAGTGCGACAGCCTGCTGATCGGCAAGCGCTGCGGCGCGCACACGTTCCCGTACATCGAGGTCAAGAACCCCGGCGCGGTCGTCGAGCACGAGGCGACGACCTCGAAGATCTCCGACGACCAGCTGTTCTACTGCCTGAGCCGCGGCATCGGCGCCGAGGACGCGGTGTCGATGATCGTCGACGGCTTCTGCAAGCAGGTGTTCAAGGAGCTGCCGATGGAGTTCGCGGTCGAGGCGAAGAAGCTGCTCGAAGTTTCGCTGGAAGGCGCGATCGGATGAGCACGCGTGTCGCCCTCGCGCTCGCGCTGCTGCTCGCCGCGCCGGCGCCGCTCCTCGCCGCCGAAGGCGCGCCGAAATACGCGCCCGGCATCGTCGGCCGGCTGACCGTGAACGGCCGCGCCGAGCCGGCCAACATCTGCCTGCGCAGCGCGGGTTCCGACGTGCTGCAGTGCGCGTACACGGACTTCGACGGCCGCTTCTACATTCCGTCGCTCGGCGAGGTGGCGCCGCGCGACGCGGACGCCGGCGACGCGCGCACCGGCGCGTACCCGCAGCACTGGCTCGAGCTCGGCACGCGCGCCGACGGCGCGGTGCGGCTGTACGCGGTCCCGCTCCAGGACGACCGCACGATCGTGCTGCACCTCGACTGCGACGTCGCACGCGGCGCCGACGGCCGCCACTGCGAGCCGGCCCGTGCGCCGGCGCGGACGCTCGCGCGCCGCGGCCGTTGACCCGCGCGGACGCGCCGACTTCCCCGACGGACGACATCACGCCATGCTGAAAATCGAAAACCTCCACGTCCGCGTCGCCGGCAAGGAGATCCTGAAAGGCCTCTCGCTCGAGGTGAACACGGGCGAGGTCCACGCGATCATGGGGCCGAACGGCGC
>DASWOS010000350.1:0-1596 GCA_036398645.1 Dokdonella sp.
CCCACCAGGCCGAATAGAACGCGAGGTGCGTGTTCAGCGGAAAGCACATCGCGACCAACGCGAGCATCGGCGCGCGCGCACGCTCGCGCGCGTCGACGTCCGCACGGCGCCACGCGCGCCAGGCGAGCAGCGCGCCGGCGATCCAGCACGCGAGGCCGACGACGCCGGTCTCGCTCAGCACCTCGAGCACGAGCTGGTGCGCATGCGAGGCGCCGGTCTCGGTCGCCGGCTCGACGAAGCGGTCGCCCGGCGCGGCATAGCGCGGATACGCGTAGCGAAAGCCGCGCGCGCCGACGCCGGTCAGCGCATTCGCGCGGCTCATCGCGGCGGCCGTGCGCCAGATCGAGAGCCGCCCGGCCGAGGCCTCGTCGACCGCGGAGACCGTGCCGCGCAGCGCGAGCAGGCTGCGCTCGACGCGCGCGTCGAGCCGCGCCGAGTCGTGCAGTGCGATCGCGACGACCGCCGCGCCGCCGAGCGCGCAGGCGGCGAGCGCGAGCGCGAAGCCGCGCCGGCTGCGCGCCTCGCGCCAGGCGACGAGCACGCCGACGACGAGGTACGCGAGCCACGCCGCGCGCGAGCCGGCGAGCAGGATCGGCGGCGTCAGCAGCACGCCGGCGAGCGCGAGGCCGACGCGGCCGAAACGGCGGCGCGCGCCGAGCAGCACGAACGGCGACAGCACCGCGAGCGCGGGCCCGAACTTCAGGTTGCCGGCGCCGAAGATGCCGGACAGCCGCTCGGCCTCGGCCGCGCCGCCGAGGCCGAAGCCGGTCGTCATCTGCACGTACGCGTCGACGACCCAGAGCGCGACGACCGCGGCGCAGGCGGCGACCGCGCGCGGCCACTGCGCGGCGGCGTCGAGCGCGGCCACGACGAACAGCGCGAACGGCAGGAAACGCAGCACGTCGACGGTCGTCGACCAGGTCCGCTGCGGCTCGACCGCGTGGCGGCCGGACAGCAGCACCGGCAGCCAGTAGCAGAGGAACAGCGCGAGCGCGAGCCGCGCGCCGCGGCCGGCGAGTGCGTCCGGACGGCGCGCCACCAGCAGCACGCCGGCCGCCGCGCCGAGCATGACCGGCGCCTCGGCCGCGCGGCCGACCGGCAGCAGCGCGAGCGTCGACAGCGCGAGCAGCGCCGGCCACGGCGGCTGCGCGAGCCCGGCGGCACGCGCGCGCCAGACGGCGAGCGGGCGCGAGCGCAGACGCGCGAACCAGAGCGGCATGACGGAATCCGGCAAGGTCGGTCGCCCGACGGCGCGCGTCACGATACCGGCTGCGCGGCTAATCTTCGAGCACGGATGCGCCCCGTACGAGCTCGTCGTACAGCGCGAGCGTCGCGCGCTGCATGTCCGCGAGCCGGTAGCGCTGCAGCGGCGCGATCGGCGGCGCGAGGCGCAGCAGCTCGGCCGCGCGCTCGACGAGGCGCTCGCGGTCGCGCGCGGGCACGCGACCGGCCGGGTACAGATCCGCGAGCAGCTCGCCGACGCCGCCGTGGTCGTAGCCGAGCACCGGCCGGCACAGCGCGATCGCCTCGACGACGGTGCGGCCGAACGATTCCGGCTGGTTCGAGAGCTGCAGCACCAGCGCCGAGAGCGCGTAG
>DASWOS010000351.1:0-2092 GCA_036398645.1 Dokdonella sp.
TAGCGCGGCGCCGTCGAGGCTTTCGAGCATGGCGGAGACTCCGATCTGGCCCGGTCCTGCGAAGACGCCGCCGCGGGGCGCGGCCGGCGCCGATCAGGGTCTAGCAGAAAGCAAAGCCGCGCGCGATGCAACCTGGGTGTAACCCTAGCAGGCGCTCGAGGAACGGCCGACTGGCGCGATCCACGCACGGATCGCGCGCGAGTCGACCGCGCGAACCGCCGGTCGCGGCCCAGACGGCGCGGCCGCGCCGCGGCGGTGCGCGCCGGGAACCGGCCAGATCGTCCCTTCTCGACGACCCGCCGGATCGGCGCGCCACGCGCGGCCGCGCCGTCGCCGCGTCAGCGCAGCTTCGTCGCGCGACGCGCGCCGACGTCGGCCGGCGGCGCGAACGCGTCGGCGCGCGCGTCGGCCCAGAAGCGCTGGAACACCGCGTGCTCCGGCACGCCGGCGAGCAGCTCGCCCGGCGCGACGAAGTTGTACAGCGCCGCGAGCGAGCGCACCTCGGTCGAGGACACGCGCCGGATCAGGTGCTCGGGGCCGAGCTCGGACGGATGCTCGAGCCCGCTCGCCTGCAGCAGCTCCTTCAGCGCGATCAGCGTGTTCTCGTGGAAGTTCTTCACGCGTTCGGCCTTGTCGGCGACGTCGAGATGCCGCCAGCGGCTCCGGTCCTGCGTCGCGATGCCGGTCGGACAGCGGTCGGTGTGGCAGCTCTGCGACTGGATGCAGCCGAGCGCGAACATGAAGCCGCGCGCGGCATTGCCCCAGTCCGCGCCGAGCGCGAGCGTGCGCGCGAGGTCGATCGCGGTCACGATCTTGCCGGCCGCGCCGATGCGGATCGACTCGCGCAGGTTCAGCCCGACCAGCGTGTTGTGCACGAGCATCAGCGCCTCGCGCAGCGGCGTGCCGACGTGGTCGGCGAACTCGAGCGGCGCCGCGCCGGTGCCGCCCTCGCCGCCGTCGACGACGATGAAGTCCGGCAGGATGCCGGTCGCGCTCATCGCCTTCGCGATGCCGAACCATTCCCACGGATGGCCGATCGCGAGCTTGAATCCGGTAGGCTTGCCGCCGGACAGCTCGCGCAGGGTCGCGACGAAGCGCAGCAGGCCTTCCGGCGTGTCGAACGCGGAGTGCCGCGACGGCGACACGCAGTCCTCGCCGAGCGCGACGCCGCGCGTCTCGGCGATCTCGCGGCTGACCTTCGGCGCCGGCAGCACGCCGCCGTGGCCCGGCTTCGCGCCCTGCGACAGCTTGATCTCGATCATCTTGACCTGATCGAGCCGCGCCTTCTCGGCGAACTTCGTCGCGCTGAACACGCCGGCGCGTTCGCACGCGCCGAAGTAGCCGGAGCCGAGCTCCCAGACGATGTCGCCGCCGTTCTCGCGATGGTACGGCGACAGCGAGCCCTCGCCGGTGTCGTGATAGAAGCCGCCGCGGCGCGCGCCTTCGTTCAACGCGCGAATCGCGTTCGGCGAGAGCGCGCCGAAGCTCATCGCGGAGATGTTGAACACGCTCGCCGAGTACGGCCGCGCGCAGTCCGCGCCGCCGATCTCGACGCGGAAGTCGTGCCCGTCGAGCAGGCTCGGCGCGATCGAATGGTTGATCCATTCGTAGCGCTCGGCATAGACGTCGAGCTCGGTGCCGAGCGGGCGCAGATCGAGCGCGTTCTTCGCGCGCTGCTTCACGATCGCGCGCTGCACGTGCGAGAACGGCACCTCGTCGGTGTCGCCCTCGACGACGTATTGGCGCAGCATCGGCCGCACGCCTTCGAAGAAGAAGCGGATGTGCGCGAGGATCGGGTAGTTGCGCCGCAGCGTCGAGCGCCGCTGTGCGAGATCGGCGACGCCGACCGCGACCAGCGCGCCGGACGCGAGCGCGAGCGCGCGGTTCGTCGTGCCGGCGCGCCAGCCGGCGAGCGCGAACGCGCAGACCAGCGCGCAGCACGCGAGCGCGACGTAGCGGGGCCATGAGTCCATCGTCGCGAGCTCCTCGGCGGCGTGGCGCGCGGGAGCGTCACGGGGACCGCAGCATAGCCGACGCCTCTCGCCGGGACGCGCGGTTACACTTCGGCGATGGACGAGCACGAGCCGCCGAA
>DASWOS010000352.1:0-8502 GCA_036398645.1 Dokdonella sp.
CCGAGACTTGGTACCGCCTGTTCAAGCATGCCGAGCCGCCGCCGTGGTTCGCGGCGGCCGGCGACGCGGAGGCCGCGGCGTCGTCGCCGTGAGCGGCCGGACCGCGCGCCGCCGCAGCGCCACGCGCGCGCTTGGCGAAGCCGGCCGGCGCGCGCGATCATCGCGCCATGCGCCGCGCCGATCGTCTGTTCCTCATCATCCACGCGCTGCGCGGTCGCCGCACGGCGCTGCCGGCGCGGCGCCTCGCCGAGACGCTCGCGGTGTCGCTGCGCACGGTCTATCGCGACGTCGCCGATCTGCAGCGTTCGGGCGTGCCGATCGAAGGCGAAGCCGGCGTCGGCTATCTGCTGCGCAAGGGCAGCGACATTCCTCCGCTGATGTTCACCGGCGACGAGCTCGAGGCGCTCGTCGTCGGCACGCGCTTCGTGCGCGCGTTCGCCGGCGGCCGCCTCGGCGCCGGCGCGCGGGCGGCGCTGCTGAAGATCGAGGCCGTGCTGCCGCCGGACCTGCGCGAGCGTGCGGCTCGCTCGCGGATCTTCGCGCCGACCGGCGGCTGGCGCGAGACCGCATCCGGCCTCGTCGACCGCCTGCACGAGGCGATCGAGCGCCGCCACGTGCTGCGCGTCGAGTACCGCGACGAGGCCGGCTGCGCGAGCGCGCGCGAGATCGAGCCGCTCTGCCTCGCGTTCTGGGGCGGCGTCTGGACGCTCGGCGCGTGGTGCCGGCTGCGCGCCGACTTCCGCAACTTCCGTCCGGACCGCATCGGCACGTTCGAGCCGACCGGCGAGATCTTCGTCGAGACCGAGGCGCGCGGGCTCGCCGGATATATGAGCCGCGTCGGCGGCGAGGTCGACGCGTTCGCGTGAGCGCGGCGCGCGCGTGCGCGACGCGGGCGGCGGCGCCCCCATCGTTCGGCACTCGCGCACGCGCGCTCGGATGCGATGATGACGCGTTTCCGCTGGGAGAATCGTCGATGGGCGTTCGCTGGTGCGGTTTGTTGCTGGCCGGCCTCGCGCTGACGGGCGTCGCGCGCGCCGATACGGCCGATGCGCGTTTCGAGGCGCTGTACAAGAAGGAATGGGCATGGCGCCAGCACGAGTTCGCCGGCGACGACGACGAGGACGCCGACGCGCACGGCGGCCGGCGCCTGCCGTCGGTCGACGCGGCTTCGCAGGCGCGGCGGCTCGCGTACTGGCAGGACGTGCTGAAGCAGCTCGACGCGATCCCGCCCGGCGAGCTCTCCGCGCGGAACCGGATCGACCTCGCGGTCTACCGTCCGCAGGTCGAGAACCTCGCCGCCGGCATCCGCTTCCGCGACTACGAGGCGCCGTTCAACGCGGACTCGCAGTTCTGGTCGGACCTCGGCTTCATGGCGCGGCGGCCGCTGAAGAACGCCGACGCCGCGCGCGATTACGTCGCCAAGCTCGACGACTTCCCGCGCTACTTCGACGAGCAGATCGCGAACATGCGCGCCGGCCTGAAACGCGGCTTCTCGGTGCCGCGCGCGGTGCTCGCCGGGCGCGACGCGTCGATCGCGAGCTTCGCCGAGGCGAAGACGCCGCAGGACAGCGCGTTCTATGCGCCGTTCAAGAAGCTGCCGGCGAGCATTCCGGCCGACGAGCAGGCGAAGCTCGGCGCAGACGCCGCGCGCGCGATCCGCGAGCACGTGATTCCGGCCTATGCGAAGCTGCTCGCGTTCTTCCGCGACGAGTACGTGCCGCACGCGCGCACGACGCTCGCGGCCGAGGCGCTGCCGGACGGCAAGGCGTACTACCGCCAGCAGATCGAGGAGTACACGACGCTCGACCTCGACGCGGACGCGATCCACCGGATCGGCCTCGACGAGGTCGCGCGCATCGACGCCGAGATGCACGCGACGATGAAGGCGGCCGGCTTCGACGGCGACTTCGCCGCGTTCCTCGCGTTCCTGCGCACGGACCCGCAGTTCTACGCGAAGACGCCGGACGAGCTGCTGATGCGCGCGTCGTGGATCGCGAAGCAGGTCGACGGCGAGCTCGGCCGCTTCTTCGGCGTGATTCCGCGCGGACGCTTCGGCATCGAGCCGGTGCCGGCCGCGATCGCGCCGTTCTGGACTGCGGGGCGCGGCAGCGCGCACACGTACTGGGTCAACACCTACGACCTGCCGTCGCGGCCGCTGTACAACCTGCCGGCGCTGTCGCTGCACGAGTCCTCGCCGGGGCATTCGCTGCAGCTGTCGCTCGCCGAGGAGCAGAAGAACCAGCCCGAGTTCCGCAGCAAGAACTACATCTCGGCCTACGGCGAGGGCTGGGCGCTGTATTGCGAGAAGCTCGGCAAGGAGATGGGCATCTACCACACGCCGTACGAGGAGTTCGGCCGCGAGAGCTACGAGATGTGGCGCGCCGCGCGGCTCGTCATCGACACCGGCATCCATCACGCGCACTGGACACGCGAGCAGGCGATCCGCTATCTCGCCGACCACACCGCGCTCAGCCAGCACGAGGTCGAGACCGAAGTCGACCGCTACATCTCGTGGCCGGCGCAGGCGCTGAGCTACAAGCTCGGCGAGCTGAAGATCCTCGAGCTCCGCGCGCGCGCGGAGAAGGCGCTCGGCGCGAAGTTCGACATCCGCGCGTTCCACGACGCGGTGCTCGCCGAAGGCTCGGTGCCGCTGCCGGTGCTCGAGCAGCGCATCGACGGGTGGATCGCGGCCGGCGGCGCCGCACAGGCGAAGCCGGCCGCCAGCTAGGCATGGAGCTTCGACACGTCGGTTCGGGCATGCATTCAGCGGCCGCCGGCCGCGGCGCGCGATACGTAGCCCACGTCCGAGCAGGCTGTCGAGAAACAGCCTGCGGCGAGACCACGGACGGATCGCTCGCGAATCGACGGCGCCAGCCGTCGGTTCGCCCGAGCACGTGGCGCGGCGTCGCCGCGACCGTGTGAGCCGAGGGAGGGCGGCATGGCCCTTTCTCGACGACCTGCCGGGGGCCGGTCGACCCGGCCGCGAAGATCCGGTCGCACACGTCCTGGTATTCGCACGCTCCCGTGTCCGCAACCGCGCCGATGACGCGCCCGAACGTGCCGCCGCCGCTCACCGCAGCAGCTGCAGCCCGAGATACGCGAGCAGCGTATTGCGTCGCTCGATGCCGTTCTCGAGGTCGCGGCCGACCGAGGCGAGCAGGACGAAATGCGCCGACAGCATGCGGCGCGCGCCGATGTTCGCGGCGAGCTCGTGGCCGACGCCGTCGATGCTTTCGTCGTGCAGCTCGGCGAGCAGTTCGAACGCTTCGCCGAACGCGTGGCCGACGGCGACGCCGGCAATCCAGCCGCCGCCCGCGGCGCCGGAGCGGAACGTGCGGCCGACCTCCGCGCCGGCTTCGACTGCGCCGAAATCGCGCCGGATCTCGAGCGGCAGCAGCCAGCTCGTGCCGCGGTCGTCGAGCCGGCTGTGATGCAGGCCCGGCATCAGGAAGCCGACCTGCGGATACGTCGAAAGCTGCCAGCCGCGTTCGCCGGCGTCGTAGAAGCGCCATTTGACGCCGGCGAGCGCCTCGCCGAAGCCGTCGCCGCCGCGCGTGTTGCCGCCGGTCGCGAGCCACGGCATCTCGAGCTTCAGCTGCACGCGTTCGCCGATGCCGTAGTTCACGTCGACGAGCGGACGCTCGTCGACGTGCGCGCCGGGAGTGCGCTCCGACGTCCAGGCGAAGTTGACCTCCCAGTGGCCGTCGCCGGGCGTGCCGGGGTCGTCGGTCAGCAGCGGCGGCCCGGCCTGCGCGAACGCGAGCGACGCGCCTAGCGCGGCGGCCGCCGCGCACGCGCATGCGGCGCGCTTCAAGGACCGCCCGCGCTGCCGGACTTCTTCGCCGGCGCCGACTTCGACGCCGGTGCCTTCGTCTTCGCGCGCTCGGCTTCCGCGGCCTGCTTCCACTGCTCGAGGATCGCGGCGCGCGCGGCATCCCCTTGCGGGCTCGCCTGCTTCGCGGGCGACGCCGGCACGTCGGCCGAGCCGGTCTCGACGTAGCGCTTCAGCCGCGCGACCTGCGTGCCGAGCATGTCGTCGACGGCCGGCGCGGTCACGTCGAGCCCGCTCTCCGCGGTGCCGTTGACGCGGTACTCGACGTCGAGCCGCGTCGAGCCGTCGTCCTCGCTGCGGACCCAGACGCTCAGCACGCCGCTCAGCGCGAGTTCCTGCAGCGGACCGAGCGCGGTCTGCAGGCGCAGCAGACGGCCCGGCAGCGCGAGGATCACGCGGCCCTGCTCGGCGCTGCCGTCCTTCCAGCGCTCGCAGAAGCAGCCGCCGGCCTCGGCCTTGAGGCTCAGGTTCGCCGCCGAGCCGGACCAGGTGTGCGCGTCGCTCCACCAGGCCGCGACCGCGGTGAGCGCGGCATAGGTTTTCGTCGGCGATGCCGCGATCGGCGTCGAAATCGCGACGAAGAAGCCGTCCGGCGTCGACTGCCGCACCTCGGCGCGCGCGTGCACGGACGACGCGAGCAGCAGCACCACGGCGAGGATGCGTTCGAGTTTCATGATTTTCCGGCTCCGTACGATCGCGACCTTATCGAGACGGCGGCGGCGCGAAAAGGTTCGCGTATTCGCCGATCGGCGTCGATGGCTCCAATTATGGAGTAATATCGCCAATAGGTTCATATGTGGAGACCGTACCCCGTGTCCGATCCGTCTCATGCCGTGTCGCCGGCCGCGGCGCCGGCCGCCGCGAAGCAGCTCGGCGGACCGGCGCTGCGCGCGTTCTTCGCGATCGCGGAGCGCTGGGGCCTGCGCGTCGCCGAGCAGCGCCGCCTGCTCGGCGATCCGCCGGAATCGACGTTCTACAAATGGAAGCGCGAGCGCGACGCGACGCTCGGCCGCGACGTGCTCGAGCGGATCAGCTACGTGCTCGGCATCTACAAGGACCTGCAGATCCTGTTCCCGGAAGCCGAGCGCGCCGACGCCTGGGTGCGCAAGCCGAATGCGGCGCCGACGTTCGGCGGCCAGTCGGCGCTCGAGCGCATGCTGTCCGGCAACGTCGCCGACCTCTACGTGGTCAGGCAGTATCTCGATGCGCAGCGCGGCTGGAGCTGAGCTGCCGGCGGAGAAGCGCATCCGCTGGACGCGCGCTTACCGCATCGTGCCGAGCCGGCTCCCGACCGTCGGCGTGTTCGACCGCGTCGCGGACGCGGCCGATCTCGAAGCGCTGTACGAAGTCGAGGCGCTGACGAATCCGCGCCTGCGCGAGGAGCTCGGCGCGCTGCGCATGCTGCCGAAGGAGCGCCGCGTCGGCGGCCCCGGCACGACGCCGATCATGGCCGCGTTCACGCATCTGAATCCCGAGGGCAGCCGCTTCTCCGACGGCAGCTGGGGCGTGTTCTATGCGGCGCACACCGTCGCGACGGCCATCGAGGAGACCGTCTACCACCGCGAGCGCTTCCTGCGCGCGACCGCGGAGCCGCCGCTCGACGTCGAGATGCGCTGCTACCGCACCGGCGTCGCCGGCCGCCTGCACGACCTGCGCGGCGGCTGGCCGGCCGTGCACGATGCGGACGACTACGCGGCGAGCCGTGCGCTGGCGCGCGCGCTCCGCGAGCGCGGCTCGAACGGCGTCGTCTACGACAGCGTGCGCGATCGCGGCGGCGAATGCGCCGCGCTGTTCTATCCGGATCTCGCCACGCCGTGCGTGCAGGCGCAGCATCTGATCTACCGTTGGGACGGCGCACGCATCGCCGCGGTGCTCGAGGTCGCCGAGGTCGCGCGGCGCTGAGCTGCCGCCTCGCGCGCCGCGGCGAGCACCTCCTCGATCGCGGCGATCACGGCCTGCGGCTGGTCGAAATGGACGTCGTGCGAGGCGTACGGGACGATCCGCTGCGCGCCGCGCGTCGACAGCGCGGCGAGCGCGCGATGCTGCTCCAGCGCACGCTCGCCACGGTCGTCCTCGGGCAGGCCGTCGGGCGTGTCCGACAGCGCACGCGTCAGCACGACGAGCGGCAGGTCGCCGTAGGCGCGCCAGCCGAGCAACAGCTGGAACGGGCTCTCGAGATCGAACGCGACGTCCTCGGACAGGCGCGCTTCGAGAAAGCTCGGCGTGCGCTCGAGGCGCATGTAGACCGCACTGATCGCCGGGCTGTAGCGCCGGTTCAACCCGGCGCTGACGCAGCGCGCGAAGTCCGCGGTGCCGGGCACCAGGCCGCGGCGGGCGGCGGCGATGCAGACTTCGGCGGCGGCGGTCTCGGCCGCGCGCTGCGCGCGCATCGCCGCCGGGTCGACGCGGCCCGCGGCGACGTCCTCCCAGACGTATTCCTCGACCGAAGGATCGTCGAGCACGAGCCCGGCGACCTCGTCGCGATGGAGGTCCGCGAACAGGCGCACGTTGCGTCCGCCGTAGGAGTGGCCGACGAGCACGTACGGCGGCGGCACGCCGGCGGCGTGCAGCAGCCGGTGCAGGTCGTCGACGATGTGTGCGCTGCTGCCCGAGCGCACGGCGGGATCGCTGAAGCCGAGGCCGGCGCGGTCGTAGGCGCACGCGCGCGTCGTCTCGGCGACCGCCGGCTGCACGAGCCCCCAGATCTGGCTCCAGTTCGCGAGGCCGGCGTCGAACACGACGACCGGCGCACCGGCACCGACGCAGTGGAGATTCAGGCGGCGTCCGCCGCCGACGTCGACGAGCCGCTGCGGCGCCGCGTAGGCCGGATCGACGACGACGTCGGTGTTCCGCATGCCGGCGGCGCCGGCGAGCGACGCGGCGGATGCGAGCGCGAGCGCCGGCAGCCGCCGGCGCGGGCGGCCGCGGCAGGCGGTACGGCCGGCCGTGGGCTCAGACGTCGCCGTCGTCGGCCCAGCCTTCGCCACTGCCGCGCTGGAGCACGCGGTCCGTCGCCAGGACCTCGCCGGCCGGAATCGACGGCTGCGCGGCGAGCTCGGCGTAGATCGGCGTGAAGTCCGGCCGCGTCGCGTCGATCAGCTGCGCGAAGCTGTCGATGACGAAGTACGTCTTCTGGTACGAGTCGATCCGGTAGCGCGTGCGCATGATCCGCTTCAGGTCGAAGCCGATGCGGTTCGGCGCCGCGGACTCGAGGCAGTGGATCGACTCGCCTTTCGACGAGACGATGCCGGAGCCGTAGATGCGCAGGGCGCCGTCCTCGCGGATCAGGCCGAATTCGACCGTGTACCAGTACAGCCTCGTCAGGTTCACGAGCGCCTCGGCGCCGATGCCGCGCGCCTTGACCCCGCCCTGTCCGTAGGCCTGCATGTAGTCGGCGAACAACGGATTCAGCAGCAGCGGCACGTGGCCGAACAGGTCGTGGAACAGATCCGGCTCGGCGATGTAGTCGATCTGCTCGGGACGGCGGATCCACCAGGTGACGGGAAAGCGCCGATTCGCGAGGTGATCGAAGAACGTCAGCTCCGGCAGCAGGCCCTCGACGCCGACGAGCGTCCAGCCGGTCGCATTCGCGAGCACCTCGTTCAGCTCGTCGAAACGCGGAATCGCATCCGGCGTCATGCCGAAGCGCTCCTGATTCTCGATGAACTCGCGGCAGGCGCGGCCCTTCAGCAGCTCGCGCTGGCGGCGGAACAGCGCGGCCCAGGTCGCATGGTCCTCGCGCGCATAGCTCGTCCACGGCTGCTCGACGACGGCGGTCGTGTAGACCGGCACGTAGCCCTTGTCGGTCTGCTGATGTTCGACGCGGCGCGGTGTGGCGTTCATGGCGAGTCTCGATCGAGAACGACAGCTTAGCTCGATTCCCACCGCGCCGCGCAGGCCGCGCGGCGCTCAGTGCCGCAGCGGCGGCTCGGCGTCGGCGCGATCGCGCGGGCGGAACTCGAGCACGCGGCCGCCCGGCCGCGGCGCGCGCCGCCAGAGCACCGGCACCTCGCCGGCATGCGGCGGCTCGAGCTCGGCGTCGGGCTCGGCCGCGTCGGCCTCCTCGTCCTCCCAGCTGTAGCGCTTGCGCGGCGGCGGCGGATCGCGCTGCCGCAGCAGGATCGCGGCGAGCACGCCGGCGAGCGCGCCGGCGAGGTGGTACTCGAAGCTGACATCCGGCTCCTGCGGCAGCACGCTGAGCAGCATGCCGCCGTAGAGGAAGAACACGACGAGCGCGGTCACGACCGCGAGGCGGTCGCGGCGCAGCAGGCCCATGACGAACAGGAAGAACATCAGCCCGTGCGCGATGCCGCTCGCGCCGACGTGGATCGACGCGCGCGCGAACAGCCAGACCGCGGCGCCGGAGCCGAGCCAGATCAGCGGCAGCGCGAGCCGCGCCGCGCGCGGATAACAGTACAGCGTCAGCGTCGCGAGCAGCGCCATCGGCAGCGTGTTCGACATCAGGTGCGCGAACGAGGCGTGCGCGAACGGCGCGCTCAGCACGCCGACGAGCCCGCGCCAATGCCGCGGCTCGATGCCGAGCTCGGCGGGCGGCCAGCCGAGCAGCCAGGCCAGCGCCCACGCGACCCACAGGCCCGCGAGCAGCGCCGCCGAACCGAGCGCGGCGTAGCGCAACCGGCGGCGGTCGCGCACGACGTCGGTCGCGGTCG
>DASWOS010000353.1:0-4729 GCA_036398645.1 Dokdonella sp.
GCAGGCGACCGACATCGGCGTCGCGATCCTCGACGCGCAGGGCGAAACGGTGTTCTGCAACGCCGCGCTCTGCCGCATGCTCGGCATGACCGAGAGCCAGTACCGCTGCGCCGAGCGCGAAGGATTTCCGGGCCGAAGCTATTTCGGCGAGGACGGCCAGCCGCTCGCCGCGGCCGATCTGCCGGCGATGCGCGCGTTGCGCACCGGGCTGCCGGTCGAGAGCATGGTGTTCGGCATCCAGCCGGCCCAGGGCGACCGCGCGCTCTGGGTCGCGAGCAATGCGGTGCCGCTGTTCCGGCCCGGCTGCGACGCGCCGTACGAGGTCATCTGCACCTGCAGCGACATCACCGCGCTGAAGAGCGCGCGCGACCTGCTCGCGCGCACGCAGGCATCGGCGAAGATCGGCGGCTACGAGCTCGCGCTCGACACGCGGCGGCTGGTCTGGACCGAGGAGATGTACCGGCTGTTCGATCTGCCGGCCGACGTGCCGCTGACGCTCGAGCGTGCGCTCGCGCTGCTCGCGCCGCACAGCCGCGAGCGCGCGCTGATCGACATCGACGAAGCCGCGAAGGGCTACGTCACCACGTGCGAGTACGAGATCCGCACCGCGCTCGGCCGCCGCCGCTGGCTCAGCGTCGTCTCGCGGCCGCTCCGCCACGGCGACACGGTCTACGCGGTCACCGGCATGTGCCAGGACGTCACCGAGCGCAAGCTCGTCGAGCTCGAGCTGCGCCGCAAGGCGGTCACCGACGCGGTGACCGGCCTGCCGAACCGCGAGAGCACGCTCGAGGAGCTGAACCGGCAGATCATCGCGACGCGCGACGGCGGCGGACCGGCGCTGCTGTACGTCGACCTCGACCGCTTCAAGGTCATCAACGACGTGCTCGGCGCGAGCGCCGGCGACCGCCTGCTCGCGCTCGCCGCGGCGCGCCTGCGCGAGAGCGTGCCCGACGGCGCGCTGTGCGGCCGCTTCGGCGGCGACGAGTTCCTCGTCGTGCTGCCGCAGGCCGTGCACAAGGATCGCCTCGGCGAGATCGCCGAGACGATCAACGCGAAGTTCCGCCGGCCGTTCGAGCACGACGGCGAGGAGTTCGTCATCACGGCCTCGGTCGGCGTCGCGCGCTATCCGGACGGCGGCGGCTCGGCGGCGCAGCTGCTGCAGCACGCCGACGCCGCGATGAGCGAAGCCAAGCACCGCGGACGCAGCACCTGGCAGACGTTCTCGCCGGCGATCGCGCGCCGGCTCGAGAACAACTTCGCGGTCGAGAGCCAGCTGCGCCACGCGCTCGCGAACCGCGAGTTCCGTCTCGCCTACCAGCCGCAGGTCGAGCTCGCGAGCGGACGCGTCGTCGCCGCCGAGGCGCTGCTGCGCTGGCAGCATCCGCAGCGCGGCGAGCTGCACCCGCTCGCATTCGTGCAGAACGCGGAGAACTCCGGCGACATCGTCGCGATCGGCGCCTGGGTCATCGACGAGACCTGCCGGCAGATGCGCGAGTGGCGCGACGCGGGGCTGCGCCTCGAGCGCGTCGCGGTCAACGTGTCGTATCGCCAGCTGCTCAGCGAGTCGTTCCTCGACTTCGTCGTCGAGGCGCTGCGCCGCTACGACCTGCCCGGCAACGCGCTCGAGCTCGAAATCATCGAGCGCATGCTGATCGAGGACACGCCGGACACGATGCAGCTGTTCAAGGAGCTGCGCGCGATCGGCGTTTCGATCACGATCGACGACTTCGGCGAGGGCTACTCGGCGCTGAACTACCTGCGCCGGCTGCCGGTCGACGGGCTGAAGATCAGCTACGACTTCATGCGCCGCGTGCCCGGCAACGAGACCGATGCGGCGATCTGCGAGGCGATCATCCGCGTCGGCCACGGCCTCGGCCTCGCAATGGTCGCCGAGGGCGTCGAAACGAACGAGCAGCGCATGTTCCTGCTCCGCCACGGCATGCGCCTGGGCCAGGGGCACCTGTTCAGCCCGGCCCTCGACGCGAGCCGGCTCGCCGCGTTCGCCCGCGCGCGCGCGTTCTCGCTCTGACGGCAGCCGCGGCCGCGCGGCTTCCGCCGCTATACTCGCGCACTTTCGACGCGGTGCGATTCCCATGCCGGCCAAGCTCGCCCCCGACCGCCAACGCGGCCTGATCCTCGCCTGCGGCGCGCTCGCCGACGAGGCGCGCGCGACCGAGCTGCTGTCGCGCCTGCTCGCGCTGATCGGCCCGCAGCCGCACGTCGTCGTGCTGCAGCCGGTCGACATCGACGAGGACGACGCCGACCTCGAGTCCGCGCTCTACGCGGCCGGCGCCGGCAAGGTGCAGCGGCACGTGCTCGCCGTGCGCGGCGACGCCGAGCGCCGCGGGCTGCTCGACGAGGTCGAGGCCGCTCAGCTGACGCTGCTGCTCGCGGAGCAGCCGCTGCGGTTGTCCGCTCTGATCGGCGGCACGCCGCTCGCGCGCCTGCTCCGCCGCCGCAACGCCGACGGCATGGCCATAGCCGGCTGCGGCGCCGGCGCCGCGATGCTCTGCGAGCACATGCTGACGCACGGCGCCGAGGGCGCGACGCCGCGCCAGGGCGGCGCGAGCTTCGCGCCGGGCCTCGGGCTGACGAATCGCGTCGTGATCGATCAGGGCGGCCACGCGAGCGACCGGCTCGGCCGCCTGCTCGCCGCGCTCGCGCTGAATCCGTTCGCGCTCGGCTTAGGCCTCGACGCGGCGACCGCGGCGGTGATTGGGCCGGACAACGTGCTCGAGGTGGTCGGCGCCGGCGGCATCACGCTGATCGATCCAGCCGAGATGACCGACTCCAACATCGCCGACCTCGCGCCCGGCGCGCCGATCCGCATCACGAACCTGCGCCTGCACGCGCTGACCGGCGGCGCGCGCTACGACCTCGACTTCCGCCGCACGGTCGATTGATGGCGTCGGCGTCCGCGCGGCCCGCCTTCGCGATCCGCGCGATCGAGCCGCGCGACGACGCCGCGATCGCCGCGATCATCCGGCACGTGATGCCGGAGTTCGGCGCCTGCGGCGCCGGCTTCGCGATCCACGACGCCGAGGTCGACGCGATGAGCGCGGCGTACTCGGCGCCGCGTTCGGCCTACTTCGTCGTCGAGGCGGACGGCGCCGTGCAGGGCGGCGGCGGCGTCGCGCCGCTGACCGGCGCCGACCCCGGCACCTGTGAGCTGCGCAAGATGTACTTCCTGCCCGGCCTGCGTGGCCGCGGCGCCGGGCGCGCGCTGATCGAGCGCTGCCTCGACGCCGCGCGCGGCTTCGGCTTCGCGCGCTGCTACATCGAGACGCTCACCGGCATGGACGCTGCGCAGCACCTGTACCTCGCCCAGGGGTTCCGCGCGATCGAACACGCGCTCGGCGCGACCGGCCACTTCGGCTGCAACCGTTTCTACCTGCGCGAGCTCTGATCGGCCGCGTGCGGAGCGCGCTCGCGCGCGTGACGCGCGTGGCCGACGCGACGTGGCGGCGTCGCGTCGTGGCCATCGCCGTCGGCGCTGCGCTGCGTCCATACGACGGCAGCACGGTCGCGGCGGAAGCCGGCTCCTACACGGTTCGCACCGGCTCCATCGTAGGAAGCAGCTCCTGCCGCGATCGGCGCGGCACGCGGATGCACGTTGCGACCGCGTGCCGGCGCGTCGTACCGCGCGATGCGGACGGCAGCGTGCTCGTCGCCGGCGTGCATGCGTCGACGCCATTCGGCGCGCGCGGCGCCGCGTCGGGCCGGCGAGAACCGCTGATAGAATCGGCGGCCCTTTTCCGGCGAAGAACAGCGATGCGACTCGATCAGGTCAAAGCCGTCGTCACCGGCGGCGCCTCCGGACTCGGCTTCGCCGTCGCGAAGCACCTCGCCGCGAGCGGTGCGCGCGTCGCGCTGCTCGACGTCGATGCGACGAAAGGCGACGCGGCCGCACGCGCGCTCGGCGCCGCCGCGCGCGCGGCGTTCTTCGCGACCGACGTGACCTCCGAGGACGGCGTCGCGCGGAGCCTCGACGCGGCACGCGACGCGATGGACGGCGTGAACGTCGCCGTCAATTGCGCCGGCGTGCTCGGCGCGGGCCGCGTGCTCGGCCGCGACGGGCCGATGCCGCTCGCGAGCTTCGCGACGACGATCGCGGTCAACCTCGTCGGCAGCTTCAACGTCGCGAAGGCCGCGGCCGCGATCATGCAGCACAACGACGCCGGCGAGGACGGCGAGCGCGGCGTCATCGTCAATACCGCGTCGGTCGCCGCGTTCGAAGGCCAGATCGGCCAAGCGGCGTATTCCGCGTCGAAGGGCGGCGTGGTTGGCATGACGCTGCCGTTGGCGCGCGAGCTCGCGCGCTTCGGCATCCGCGTCGTCACGATCGCGCCGGGCATCTTCTGGACGCCGATGGTCGACGGCATGCCGGACGACGTGCAGAAGTCGCTGTCGGCCTCGATTCCGTTTCCGTCGCGGCTCGGCCAGCCCGAGGAGTTCGCCGGCCTCGTCGCCCACGTGCTCGGCAACCGCTACTTGAACGGCGCGACGATCCGCCTCGACGGCGCGGTGCGCCTCGCACCGAAGTAGCGCGCGGCGATGCAGCGGGACGCGGCCGCGCGCGCCGACGCCGCCGATGCCGGCCGCGCGACGCTGCGCACCGCCGAGGGTCTGCGCTACCGCGCCGACCTCGACGGCCTGCGCGCGCTCGCGATCGTTCCGGTCGTCGCGTTCCATGCGTTCCCGGCGCTCGTGCGCGGCGGATTCGTCGGCG
>DASWOS010000354.1:0-12852 GCA_036398645.1 Dokdonella sp.
GCGATGCCGAGCGGCTTGATCACGCCGAGCAGGCTCGATTGAACGTTGTCGCGGTGGCGGACCAGGTAGCTCGCGAGGTAGACGACGAGGATGACCTTGACCGCCTCGACCGACTGGAAGCCGACGAAGCCGAGCCGGACCCAGCGCCGCGCGCCGTTGATGCGGACGCCGATCAGCGGCACGAACACGAGCAGCAGCAACGCGATGCCGGCGAGCAGCAGCAACCCGGCGTTGCGCTCGAGCCAGCCGAGCTCGGTGCGCGCGAGCACGACGCACGCGGCGAAGCCGATCGCGAGGAACACGAGATGGCGCTCGAGGTAGTAGAACGCGCCGACGTGCAGGCCGTCCGCGATCGCGATCGAGCTCGACGCGACCATCACGACGCCGACGCTCGCCAGCGCGAGCGCGGCGAGGATCAGGCCGAGGTCGTAGCGCCCGCGCGGCTCGCCGCGCCGCGTCGCCTGGATCGCCTCGTCGTAGCCGAACAGCAGCATCAGTGCTCCCCTCGCGGCGAATCGGTGCTCGCGCGCGGACCGCCGCCGGCGCGTTCCCGCACGGCGCGAACGCGCGCGGCCACCGGCCGAACGGACGGTGCGGAGAAGGCGTCCGGTGCGTTCGTGCCCGTCATCAGCGCACCTTCAACGTGGCCAGGCCGATCAGCACGAGCACGACGCTGATGATCCAGAAGCGCACGATCACGCGCGGCTCGGGCCAGCCCTTCAGCTCGAAGTGATGATGGATCGGCGCCATGCGGAAGATGCGCCGGCCGGTCAGCTTGAAGCTCGCCACCTGCAGCATGACCGACGCGGTCTCCATGACGAACACGCCGCCCATGATCAGCAGCACGATCTCCTGGCGCACGATGACCGCGACGCAGCCGAGCGCGGCGCCGATCGCGAGCGCGCCGATGTCGCCCATGAACACCTGCGCCGGATACGCGTTGAACCAGAGGAAGCCGAGTCCGGCTCCGGCCAGCGCGCTGCAGAAGATCGCGAGCTCGCCGGCGCCGGGGATCGCCGGAATGCCGAGGTATTCGGAGAACACCTTGTTGCCGGCGAGGTACGCGAACACGCCGAGCGCGGTCGCGACGAGCACGCTCGGCATGATCGCGAGGCCGTCGAGGCCGTCGGTCAGGTTCACCGCGTTCGAGAAGCCGACCACGATGAAGTACGCGAGCGCGACGAACGCGACCGCGCCGAGCGCGCTCCACGCCGGCGCGCCGCCGGCGGCCGCGACGGCGTGGCCGAGCGGCACCTGCGCCTGCTTGATCAGCGGCAGATAGAACGTCGTCGCCGCCGGCGCGTCGGCGCTGAAGTACAGGAACAGCGCGACGCCGAGGCCGAACACCGACTGCCAGAAGTACTTCCAGCGCGCGGCGAGCCCGCGGCTGTCCTTCAGCACGAGCTTCTTGTAGTCGTCGTAGAAGCCGATCGCGCCGAATGCGATCGTCACGCCGAGCACGAGCCAGACGTAGCGGTTGCGCAGGTCCGCCCACAGCACCGTCGCGACCGTGATCGACGCGATGATCAGCGCGCCGCCCATCGTCGGCGTGCCGGCCTTGGACAGATGCGACTGCGGGCCGTCGCTGCGCACGACTTGGCCGGCCTTGATCGCGGCGAGCTTGCGGATGATCGCGGGCCCGGCCAGCAACGAGACCGCGAGCGCGGTCAGCGTGCTCATGATCGTGCGGAACGTCAGGTACTGGAACAGATGGAAGCCGCTGATCCAGCCCTTCAGCAGCTCGGCGAGCTCAAGCAGCATCCCGCTCGCCTCCTTCGTCGTTCGCACCGTCGAGCAGCGCGCGCACGACGCGCTCCATCGCCGACGAGCGCGAGCCCTTGACCAGCAGCGTGACGCCCTCGCGCAGCTCGCCGCGCAGCGCCTCGATCAGCGCGGGCTGGTCCGCGTAGTGCGCGGCGCCGGCGCCGAACGCGTCGGCGGCGGCGCGGCTCAGCCGGCCGACCGCGCGCAGGCGCTCGATGCCGCTGCGCTTGGCGAGCGCGCCGATCTCCGCGTGCAGCTTCTCGGCGTCCGCGCCGAGCTCGGCCATGTCGCCGACGACGAGCACGCGCTCGCCCGGCAAGCCGGCCAGCGTCGCGATCGCGGCCGCGAACGAACCCGGGTTCGCGTTGTAGCTGTCGTCGACGACGACCGCGCCGGACGCGTGCGTGCGCCGCGCGAGCCGGCCGGCGACCGGCGGCGCGGCCTCGAGCCCGGCCCTGATCGTCGTCAGCGGCACGCCGAGCGCGAGCGCGAGCGTCGCCGCGGCGAGCGCGTTGGAGACGTTGTGGCGGCCCGACAGCGGCAGCGCGACGTCGATTGCGCCGTTCGGCGCGAGCAGGCGGAAGCGGCCGTCCGCGCGCACCTCAAAGTCGAGACCGGCGCTCACGTCGGCGCGGCGCAGCAGGCCGAAGCGCAGCGTGCGCCGCGGCGCGGCGAGCACGCCGAAGTAGTCCGCGAACGCGTCGTCGGCGTTGACGACCGCGACGCCGTCCGCCGGCAGCGCGCGGTAGATCGCGCCCTTCGTCTCGGCGACGCCCTGCAGCGAGCCGAGACGCTCGAGATGCGCGGCGGCGACGTTGTTGACGAGCGCGACGTCGGGTCGCGCGATGCGCGCGAGGTACGCGATGTCGCCGGGCTTGCCGGCGCCCATCTCGAGCACGGCGTAGTCGGCGTCGGCCGGCAGCGCGAGCAGCGTCAGCGGCAGGCCGATCTCGTTGTTGAAGTTGCCGGCGTTGACGTGCGTGCGGCCGTGCCGCGACAGGATCGACGCGAGCAGCGTCTTGACCGTGGTCTTGCCGTTCGAGCCGGTGACGCCGATCACGCGCGCGCGCCGCTGCAGCCGCACCGTGCGCGCGAGCTCGCCGAGCGCGGCCAGCGCGTCGGCGACGACGACCTGCGGCAGCGCGACGTCGAGCTCGCGCTCGACGACGAGCGCCGCCGCGCCGTGCTCGCGCGCGAGCCCGGCGAATTCGTGCGCGTCGTGGCGCTCGCCCTTCAGCGCGAAGAACAGCGCGCCCGGCGCGAGCGTGCGCGTGTCGGTCGAGACCGAGTCGATCGTCGCGTCCGCGCCGTGCAGGCGGCCGCCGACCCGTTGCGCGACGTCGCCGAGGCGGAGGTTCAGCATGGCCCGCGCTCCAGCGCACCGCGCGCGGTGGCGAGATCGTCGAACGGGCGCTTCGCGCCGGCGATCTCCTGGTACGGCTCGTGGCCCTTGCCGGCGATCAGCACGACGTAGCCGGGGCCGGCCGCGCCGATCGCTCGCGCGATCGCGGCGGCGCGGTCGCGCTCGACGAGCGCGGCGTCGGGCCGCGCGAGGCCGGCGAGGATCTGCGCGACGATCGCGTCGCCGTCCTCGCCGCGCGGATTGTCGTCGGTGACGACGACGCGGTCGGCGAGTGCCTCGGCGATCGCGCCCATCAGCGGCCGCTTGCCGGCGTCGCGCTCGCCGCCGCAGCCGAACACGCAGATCAGCCGCCCGGCGCAGTGCGCGCGCAGCGAGGTCAGTGCCTGCTCGAGCGCGTCGGGCGTGTGCGCGTAGTCGACGACGACGAGCGGCTGCGCGCCGGCGCCGCCGAGCCGGCTCATGCGGCCGGCGACCGGCTCGAGTGCGGCCAGCGTCGAGGCAATCTCGTCGATCGGCAGGCCGACGCGGCCGAGGCAGGCGGCGACCGCGAGCAGGTTCGACACGTTGAAGCGGCCGAGCAGCGGCGTCGTGACCGCGGCCTCGCCCCACGGCGTGCGCAGCCGGAAGCGCTGCCCGGCCACGGTCGATTCGAGCTCGAGCGCGACGACTTCGGCGTCGTCGCGCTCGATGCCGTAGCGCAGCCGCGCGACGGCGGGCGGCACCGTCGACAGCAGCGCGCGTCCGAACGCGTCGTCGACGTTGACGATCGCGGCGGCGAGATCCGGCCAGGCGAACAGGCGCTGCTTCGCCGCGCCGTACGCGTGCATCGTGCCGTGATAGTCGAGATGGTCGCGCGTCAGATTCGTGAACACCGCGAGCTCGAACGCGACGCCGTTGACGCGGCCCTGCTCGAGCGCGTGCGAGGACACCTCCATCGCGACGTACGCGGCGCCGTCGGCGCGGAACTCGGCGAGCAGGCCGTGCACGGCGATCGCGTCCGGCGTCGTGCGCTCGACGTCGCGCAGCTCGCCGTCGACGCCGGCGCCGAGCGTGCCGATCGTCGCCACGCGGTGCCCGCTGCGGCGGAGCGCCTGCGCGAGCAGCTGCACGACCGAGGTCTTGCCGTTCGTGCCGGTCACGCCGATCACGCGCAGCGCGCGCGAGGGCTCGTCGAAGAAGCGCGACGCGATCGGGCCGAGCGCGCCGCTCAGGCCGTCGATCCAGACGATCGGCACGCCGGCTTCCTCGCGCTTGCGCGGCGCCGCCGCGGCGACGTCGAAGCCGGGCGCCGCCGGCACCGCGTCGGCGGGCACGGTCTCGGCGAGGATGACCGCGGCGCCGTGCGCGGCCGCGGCCGGCGCGTACGCGATGCCGTGCGCATGCAGCCCGGCCAGCGCGACGAACGCATCGCCGGTGCGCACGCGGCGTGAATCGAGCGCGAGGCCGCGCACGACGATGTCGCCGGCCGCGCCCGCGTCGGCGCGGCCGCGCAGGAGCTCCTGCAGGCTGATCGCGCGCGCGGTCATTCCGGCACTTCCTCCGCGTAGTTCGACTCGTCCGCCGCCGCGCCGTCCGGCGCCTGCCGCGACGCGTTCACGGTGGGGCCGGGTTCGGGCGCGGCGGTGTACCAGTTCTGGACGTTGTCGGGCGCGACGTCGAGCAGACGCAGCGCGCCGTCCATGACGCGGCTGAACACCGGCGCGGAGACCAGGCCGCCGTAGTACGCGCCCTGCGGATCGTGGATGACGACGACGCCGACCAGGCGCGGCGCGCTGGCCGGCACCATGCCGGCGAACAGCGAGATGTACTTTTTCTGGTAGCCGCCGCCGGCGGCCGTGCGCGAGGTGCCAGTCTTGCCGGCGACGCGGTAGTTCGTGATCGCGGCCTTGAGCCCGGAGCCTTCGGGACTGACGACGGTTTCGAGCATCGCGCGCAGGCTCGCCGCGATCTGCGGATCGACCGCGGTGCGTTCGGGATTGCGCGCGCCCTTGACGAACGTCGGCGCGCGCAGGCGGCCGTCGTTGGCGAGCGCGGCGTAGCCTTGCGCGAGCTGCAGCGGCGTCATGTTGAGGCCGTAGCCGTACGCGATCGTCGCCTGCTCGACCGGACCCCAGGCTTTCGCGATCGGCAGGTAGCCCGGCGACTCGCCCGGAAAGCCGCAACCGGTGACCTCGCCGAAACCGAAGCGGCGGTACACGTCGTACATGTGGTCGCGCGTCATCGTCTGCGCGATCTTCGCCGCGCCGACGTTGCTCGAATGCGTGATCACGCCGGTCACGTCGATCAGGCCCTTGTTGTGCACGTCGCTGATCGTGTGCCCGTACAGCGTGTACGTGCCGGGCGAGGTGTCGACCGGCGTGTGCGGCTTCCACTTGCCGGTCTCGAGCGCGGCCGAGATCGTGAACGCCTTCATCGTCGAGCCCGGCTCGACGACGTCGGTGACCGCGCGGTTGCGCCGGTAGGCCGGCTCGACGTTCGTGCGCGCGTTCGGGTTGAACGACGGCTGGTTGACCATCGCGAGGATCTCGCCGGTCGGCACGTCGAGCACGACGACCGAGCCCGACGACGCGTGGTGCTCCTGCAGCGCGGCCTTGAGCTCGCGATAGGCGAGATACTGGATGCGGCGGTCGATCGAGATCGTCAGGTCGCGGCCCGGCTGCGCGTCGCGCACGAGCTCGACGTCCTCGACCTCGTGGCCGAGGCGGTCGCGGATCACGCGCTTGACGCCGGGCTTGCCGGCGAGCCAGTCGTCGAACGCGAGCTCGAGGCCCTCCTGGCCGCGGTCGTCGATGTTCGTGTAGCCGAGCGCGTGCGCGAACACCTCGCCGTTCGGGTAGTAGCGCTTGAACTCGCGCTGGCTGGCGACGCCCGGAACGTCGAGCTTCAGGATCGCCTCCGCGTCGTCGGGGTTCAGATGGCGCTTCAGGTACACGAACTCCTTGTCCGAGCGCTCCATCAGCTTCTGCTTCAGCGCGTCCTCGTCGAGGCCGGCGACCTTCGCCAGCTCCGGGATGCGCTCGGCGTGCTCGAGCAGCTCCATCGGGTTCGCCCAGATCGAGTCGACCGGCGTCGACACCGCGAGCGGCTCGCCGTTGCGGTCGAAGATCGTGCCGCGCGAGACCGGGATCGACAGGTCGCGCAGGTAACGCGCGTCGCCCTGCTCCTGGTAGAAGTCCTTGCGCACGACCTGCAGGTCGACCGCGCGCACGACCAGCGCGCTGCAGGCGAGCGCGAGCACGCCGAGCACGACGTAGAGCCGGGAGCGCGTGTTGGTCGGCTTGACGCGCGGGTTCATCGCCGGGCCCCGCTCATCGCTTGATCACGACGGTCGCGGCCGCGGTCGGCGAGAGCATGCCGAGCCGCCCGCGCGCGATCTGCTCGATGCGGTTGTTCTCGGCCCAGGTCGCCTGCTCGAGCTGCAGCCGGCCGAACTCGAAGTTCAGGTCGTCGCGCTCGTTGCCGAGCGCGGTCAGCTCGACGAACAGCACGCGGCTCTGCTGGCGCGCATAGACGACGCCGATCGCGCTCGCGATCGTCGCGACCAGCAGCACCGTGAGCGCGGTCGTGCGCACGATCATGCGCGCTTCTCCGCGACGCGCAGCACCGCGCTGCGGGCGCGCGGGTTCGCCGCGAGCTCGTCGGCGCCGGCGAAGCGCGCCTTGCCGATCGCGACCAGCGCCGGCGGCGCCGCCTCGGGTCGCGGCAGGCCGCGCCGCGGCGCACGCACGCGCTCGCCGCGGATGAACTGCTTGACCGCGCGGTCCTCGAGCGAATGAAAGCTGATGACGACGAGGCGCCCGCCCGGCTTCAGGCATTCGAGCGCGCCGGCGAGGCCGGCGCCGAGCGCGTCGAGCTCGTCGTTGACGCGGATGCGCAGCGCCTGGAACGTGCGCGTGGCCGGATGCTTGTGGCGCTCGCGGCGGCCGATCGCGCGCTCGACGAGCTCGGCGAGCTCGCGCGTGGTCGTCAGCGGCCGGACGCGTCGCGTCTCGGCGATCGCCCGCGCGATGCGTCGGCTCATCCTTTCCTCGCCATAGCGCCACAGCACATCGGCGATCTCCGTCTCGTCCGCCGCCGCCAGCCACTCCGCCGCGCTCGGTCCCTGCGTCGGGTCCATGCGCATGTCCAACGGACCGTCACGCAAGAAGCTGAAACCGCGCTCCTGATCGTCGAGCTGCGGCGAGGAAACGCCGAGATCGAACAGCACGCCGTCGAGCCCCGTCTTTGCTTCCGGCCACCGCGCGAGCTCCGCGAAGCTCGCCTGACGGATCGCCACGCGCGCCTCCGCCGCGAACTCCTGCCGCGCACTCGCGATCGCTTCCGGATCACGGTCCATCACCAACAAGCGTCCCTGCCTCCCCAACCGCTCGAGCACCGCGCGCGCATGGCCGCCGCGTCCGTAGGTGCCGTCGAGATAGGTTCCATCCGCCTGAACGCGGAGGCCGTCCAGGACCTCCGCCAACATGACCGGGACGTGCGCGAACGAGGTCGGGCTCGGCGTCGCGTCCGTCACAGCTTCAGCTCGGCCATGTCCTCCGTGATCTGATCCTCGCCGATCGTTTCGCGGATCTTGGCGAGGTGCGCCTGCTCGCTCCACAGCTCGAACTTGTTGCCCATGCCGAGCAGCACCGCGCGCTTCTCGATGCCGGCCGCGGCACGCTGGCTCGCCGGCAACAGGACGCGCCCGTTGCCGTCCGGCTCGACGCGAGCCGCGGCGCCGACCAGCTTCATCTGCAGATTCCGGTGCACCGCCTTCACGCTCGGCAGCGCATTGACCTCGTCGCGCACGCGCTCCCACTCGCTCTCCGGAAAGATCCAGAGGCAGCCGTGCTCGAACGGGTTGTAGGTCACGACGAGACGGTTCGCGCCGACCTTCGCGATGGCGTCGCGATGGGCCGCGGGAATGGCCACCCGGCCCTTGTCGTCCAGCGTGACGGCGGTCTCGCCTTGGAACATGACCCACGATTCACCACGAAAACCCACCGAAGCCCACATTAGGCTGCAAGCTACGGGCTGTCAAGGAAAATTCGGGTCGATTCGCGGGCCGATCGAAAGTTTCGTGACGGCGGCGTGACGACGGAAAACGGCGCGTATTCGAGCCGTTCCGAGGAATCGTGCGCAACGCATTGACGGCGCTCGCGCAAGCGCCCGGCGAGCGCCGACAATGTATAAAATGCCGCAGTTCGGCGAGCGCACGGGCGACGCGGAGAGAAGAGGAAGCCGGCCGATAAGCCGGGTTCTGTCGTGAGCAGCCATTCCTCTGGACCGCGCGTCGCCGCGCGGTTCGAGCGACCAACCCGGGAACGACGCGGGCCGCGTCATGGTTCCCCTATTCGGTCTTGCTCCGGGTGGGGTTTGCCGTGCCACGCGGCGTTGGCCCCGCGCGCGGTGCGCTCTTACCGCACCGTTTCACCATCACCACGCACGTCCGTCGGCACGCGGCCGCGCGGACGCCGTTCGGCTGTCTGCTCTCTGTTGCACTTTCCGTCGGCTCGCGCCGCCCAGGCGTTACCTGGCACCGTGCCCTGTGGAGCCCGGACTTTCCTCGACGCGCGATGCGCGCCGCGGCTGCTTGGCCGGCTTCCTCGCCGCCGAGTATAGCGGGCCGTGCGCAGCGGCGCGGCCGCGGGCACCGCGTCAACCCTCCGCGGCGCCGTCGTAGAGCGCCTTGCGCGGCGCGCCGGTGATCGCCGCGGCGAGCTTGGCCGCGCGCGCCGGCGGCAGCTCGCGGCGGAGCAGCGCGAACACGCGGCGCCCTTCGGCGAGCTGCGGCGCGTGTGCCGCCTCGGCGACGCCGCCGACGAGCACGACGAATTCGCCGCGCCGCTGGTTCGCGTCGGCGGCGACGCGCGCGGCGAGCTCCGAAAGCGGCGCGGCGAGGATCGTCTCGAAGCGCTTGGTCAGCTCGCGCGCGAGCACCGCATCGCGGTCGCCGCCGAGCACGTCGGCGAAATCCGCGAGCGAGTCGGCGATGCGATGGCTCGATTCGTAGAAGATCAGCGTGCGCGACTCGCCGGCGAGCGCCTGCAGCCGCTCGCGCCGCGCGGCCGGCTTCGCCGGCAGGAAACCTTCGAACACGAAGCGGTCGCTCGGCAGGCCCGACGCGGACAACGCCGCGATTGCCGCGCACGGTCCCGGCACCGGCGAGACCTCGCAGCCGGCCGCGCGCGCGGCGCGCACGAGGCGGAAGCCCGGATCGCTGATCAGCGGCGTGCCGGCGTCCGAGATCAGCGCGACGTCGTCGCCGCCGCGCAGCCGCTCGACGAGGCGCTCGGCCTGCTCGCGCTCGTTGTGCTCGTGCAGCGCGAGCACGGCGGCGCGGCTGCCGGCCGCGGCGAGCAGCGGCGCGCTGTGGCGCGTGTCCTCGGCGGCGACGACCGCGGCGTCGCGCAGCGTCGCGCGTGCGCGCGGCGAGAGATCGTCGAGATTGCCGATCGGCGTCGCGACGATCCACAGCCGGCCGGGATTGCTGTCCATCGTGATCTCCGCTGCGGCGAGCGCGCGGCGCGAAGCGCCGGGACGCGGGAAGCGATCGGCTATCATCGCAGCCCTGCCCATTGCGCGGAAGGATCACGATGCGCTCTCCGCACCGGAGGCTGGAACCTGCGCCGGCGGCCGCATTGCGCGCATCGCGCCTGCGGCTCGCCGCGCTCCTGCTGCTGGCGGCCTTGCTCGGCGCCTGCGCGACGGTCGGCGAGGTCGACGAGGCGCCGGTCGCCGCGGCGCCGCAGTCGGCCGACGTCGCGCACGCCGAGCAGCTCTACCGCGACGGCGACTTCGACGCGGCGGCCGCGGCGTTCCTCGATCTCGCCGCCGCCAGCGGCGGCGACGATGCCGCGCACTTCCGCCTGCGCGCGGCCGAGGCGCTGCGCGAGCGCGGCGACCTCGACGGCGCCGCGCGCGCGCTCGACGGCGTCCGCCGGCGGCACCTGCACGGCGACGAGCCGGTCCGGCTCGATCTGCTCGACGCGGAGATCGCGCTCCGGCACGGCGACCTCGTGCAGGCGCAGTCGCTGCTCGCGATCGGCGACGGCGAGCTGTCGCCGGCGCTGCGCCTGCGCGCGCTCGAGCTGCGCGCGCGCACCGACCTCGCCGCCGGCGACGCGTTCACGGCCGCGCGCGTGCGCGCGGCGCTCGACCGCGACCTCGCCGGCGTCGACCGCGACCAGAACCGCAAGCAGCTCGTCGACGCGCTCGCGACGATCGACGCGAACGCGCTGAAGGCGCATCTCGACACGCTGCCGCCGGACGATCCGATCCGGCCGTGGATCGAGCACGCGCTGCACCAGCAAGGGCAGGTGCTCGCACACGCGCTGCCGAAGCCGAGCCAGCCGGTCGGCACCGTGCGCCCCGGCGAGAACGGCGCGCTCGAGTCGGAGGGTTACCGGCCGCCGCGGCGCGTCGCGCTGCTGCTGCCGCTCGGCGCCTCGCTGGCCGGCGTGTCGCAGTCGATCCGCGACGGCTTCCTGTCCGCGTACTTCGCCGACGATCCGGCGCATCGGCCGGAGCTGCGCGTCTACGACTCCGGCCGATCGCCGGCCGACGCGATCGCCGCGTACGGCCGCGCCGTCGCCGACGGCGCCGATCGCGTCGTCGGTCCGCTGCAGCGCGAGGCGGTCGGCGAGCTGTTCCACCAGCCGCTGACCGCGCCGGTGCTCGCGCTGAACCATCCGGACACCGGCGAGGTGCCGCCGACCGGCAGCGCCGAGTTCGGGCTGCTGCCCGACGCCGAAGGCGCGCAGGTCGCCGAGCACATGCGCGAGCGCGGCATCCTGCGCGCGGCGATCGTCGCCTCGGACTCGGACTGGGCCGAGCGTGCCGCGCGCGCGTTCCGCGCGCAGTTCGAGGCCGGCGGCGGCAGCGTCGTCGGCGAGTCGCGCGTGCGCGAGAAGGACGTGAACTACGCGACCGCGATCACGCAGGCGACCGCCGCGCTCGGCGACGCCGCCGACAGCGGCGTCTTCATCAGCATGCGGCCGCCGCAGGCGCGGCTGCTGCTGCCGCAGCTCAAGATCGCGAACGTCGCGTCGGCGGTGTACGCGACCTCGCACGTCTACTCCGGCGAGCCGAACGCGACGCTCGACCGCGACCTCGACGGCGTCGAGTTCTGCGATGCGCCGTGGCTGTTCGGCGCGATCCCGGGCCGGCCCGACCACAACGCGGTCGCGATGCAGATCGCCAGCGCGAACGGCGTCGGCGCGCGGCTGTTCGCGTTCGGCATGGACGCCTACGCGCTGCTGCCGTACCTCGACTGGCTCGTCGCGCACCCGGACGCCTACCTGAACGGCGCGACCGGCGAGCTGACCGCGGACGGCTTCGGCCGCATCCACCGCGTCGTCGGCTGGGCGCGCTTCGCGAACGGCATCGCGCAACCGGTCGACGGCGCGCTGAACGCGGCGCCGCTCGCGCAATGAACGCGCGCGAGGACGGCGCGCGCTTCGAGGATCTCGCGCTCGCGCATCTCGAACACGCCGGCCTCGCGCTGATCGAGCGCAATTACGCGTGCCGGTTCGGCGAGCTCGATCTCGTCATGCGCGATCGCGACGTCGTCGTGTTCGTCGAGGTGCGTTATCGCCGCGCGAGCGCGCACTTCGGCGACGGCGTCGACTCGGTCGGTCCGGCCAAACGGGCCAAGCTCGCGCGGGCCGCAGCGGCCTTCCTCGCCGCGCGGCCGCGGCTCGCGCAGTGCGCCTGCCGCTTCGACGTCGTCGCGATCGGCGGCCGCCTCGACGCGCCGTCGATCGACTGGCGCCGCGGCGCGTTCGAGGCCGGCTAGCGTGGCCGCGTCGACGCCCGCCGTTCCGCCGCCGCGCCCTGCCCGCGCGAGCTCGCCGCCGGCTCGGGCCGTCCGCGCCGCGCGCCACCCCCACGAAATCCGCCGGAGAAGCCTCATGCGCCATCGTCTGCTGCTGACCTGCCTGTTCGCGTTCGGCGTGCTGCCGCAGCTCGGCGGCTGCCTGTTCGCGCTCGCCGGCGGCGCCGCGGTCGGTGCGAGCGCGGCGCACGATCGCCGCGGCGTCGGCGCCTGGACCGACGACAAGCGCATCTATCTCGCCGCGTACAACGACTTGAACAAGGACAAGGAGCTCGCGCTGAAGAACGACGTCGTCATCGTCGTCTACGACGGCGTCCTGCTGCTGGTCGGCGAGGTGCGCACGCCGGAGCTCAAGCAGCGCGCCGAGCGGCTGGTCGGCGGCTTCGAAGGCACGCGCCGCATCGTCAACGAGCTCGAGGTGCGCGAGCCGATCGGCTTCTGGTCGCGCCGGCGCGACAACACGATCACCGCGCACGTGAAGACCGCGCTGCTCGACTTGACGAGCCTGCCCGGCTTCGACCCGACGCGCATCAACGTGACGACCGCGCATCGCGTCGTCTACCTGATGGGCAAGGTCACGCACGAGGAGGACGAGGCCGTCGTCGGCATCGCGCGCGACGTCGCCGGCGTCGAGCGCGTCGTCAAGGTGTTCGAGTACCTCGACTGACGCGCCGCGCGCCGCCGTCGCCACCGAAGCTCGCTCACGATGCCGCTCTCCGCCTCCGCCGCCGCCGAGCTGCAGCGCCTGTTCCCGCATGCGCTGAGCCTCGACCCGGGCGAGCGCCTCGTCTACGGCTACGACAACTCGCGGCGCCAGGCGCTGCCGGACGCGGTCGTGTTCCCGACCACGCACGCTGAGGTCGCCGCGCTCGTGCGCGCGTGCCGCGCGCACGGCCTGCCGCTGATCGCG
>DASWOS010000355.1:0-11644 GCA_036398645.1 Dokdonella sp.
GTTCGCACCGGACACGCTGCCGGCCGGCACACCGACGACGCTGACGATCACGCTCTCGAACGTGAACGCCGGCGCGGCGACGCTGACCACCGCGCTGACCGACGCGTTTCCGGCCTCGCTGGTCGTCGCCGATCCGGCCGCCGCGTCGACGACCTGCGCCGGCGGCAGCCTGAGCGCGGCGCCGGGCGCCGGCGCGGTCACGCTCGGCGCCGGCGCGCAGATTCCGGGCGCCGGTGCATGCACGATCCGCGTGTCGGTGGTCGCCGCGGCGCCGGGTGCGTACACGAACGTCATCGCCGCGGGCGACCTGCAGACCGACCTCGGCGCGAACGCCGCCGCGGCGAACGCGCTGCTGACCGCGACGCTGGTCCTCGACGACACGATCTTCGCCGACGGCTTCGACGGCCCGGCTCCGTAACGCCGGCCTCCGGACCCCATGCCGGAGGCGATCCCCGGCGCCGACGGCGCCGGGCGGCGACTCGATCTGCCGCGCGCGCGTGCCGCAGGCGGCTTTTCGCCGCCGGCGGCGGCGGCTGCTACCCTTGCCGGATGGCGCGCCGCGTTCTCCGCTTCGGCGATTGCAGTCTCGACGTCGCGGCGCGCGATCTGCGCCGCGCGGGCGCGCGCGTCGAGCTGCCGCCGACCGTGTTCGACTGCATCGCGTACCTGATCGAGCACCGCGACCGCGCGGTCGGCCGCGACGAGCTCGTCGCCGCGGTGTGGGGCAAGGCCGCGATCAGCGACACGATGCTCGGCAAGGCGATTCTCGCCGCGCGCCGCGCGATCGGCGACAGCGCCGAAGCGCAGGCGCATCTGCGCACGATCCCGCGCTTCGGCTACCACTGGGTCGGCGCCGTCGACGTGATCGACGAAGACGATGCGGCCGAGCCGGCGCTGGCGGCGCCGGAACCGAGACCGGAACCGGCGCCGGCGCCGGCGCCCCGGTCGGCGACGCCCGTGCCGGCAACTCCGCCGCCGCCGGACCCTGCGCCGGCGGCGCGCGCGCGCCGGCGTGCACGCATCGCGGCTGCCGTCGCGCTCGCGCTCGCCGCGCTGGCCGGCCTCGCCGTCGGGCTTCGCCGCGGCGCGCCGGCGCTCGAGCGCACCGCCGCGAGCACGCGCGCGACCGCGGTCGTGGTGCCGGCCGCGGTGCTCGCCGACGCCGCCGACGACTGGCTGCGGCTCGGCCTCATGGATCTGCTCGCGACGCGGCTCCGCGACGGCGGCGTCGCCGTCGCTTCGAGCGACAGCGTCGTGCACCTGCTGCCCGCCGGCGCCAGCGCCGACGACGCGCTCGCGCGGCTGCGGCCGGCGCTCGACGCCGACGCGTGGATCGTGCCGGCCGCGCGCAAGAGCGCCGGCGCCTGGGTCGTGCACGTCGAGCTGCACGGCCGCGACGCGCCGGCGCGCTCCGCGGAAGCGCGCGCCGACAACCCGATCGCGGCCGCCGATGCGGTCGCGCGCCAGCTGCTGACGCTGCTCGGCCGCACGCCGCCGGCGCTGCCGGCGGAGAACGTCGACCTCGCCGAGCTGCTGCAACGCATCGACGCGGCGCGGCTCGCCGACCGCCTCGACGACGCGCGTGCGGCGATCGCCACCGCGCCGCCGGCGCTGCGCGCCTCGGCGGACGTGCGCGAGCGCGAGCTCCGCATCGACCTGCGCGCCGGCGCGCTCGAGCGCGCGCGCGACGCCGGCGCCGCGCTGCTCGCCGACGTGCCGGCGGAGGCCGATCCGATCATGCACGCGCGCGTGCTCGAGAACCTCTGCGTCGCGAACCTGCGGCTGAACCGGCTCGACGAGGCCGAGGCCGCCTGCGACCGCTCGATCGCGCTGCTCGAGCCGCGCGACGAGCCGCTCGTGCTCGGCCGCGTGTACAACGATCGCGGCCTCGTGCACCTGCGCCGGCGCGAGCGTCGGCAGGCGCTCGAGGACTTCGCGCGCTCGCGCGTCGCGCTGAAGCTCGCCGGCGATCCGCTGCTGCTCGCGCAGCTCGACGGCAACGAGGCCGTCGTGCAGCTGGACGACGGCCGCCCGGCCGAGGCGCTGCCGATCCTGCGCCGCACCGCGGTGACGTTCCGGCGCTTCGACCTCGTCGACGAATACGTGACCTCGGTCGTCAACGAGGTCGAGGCCGACCTGATGCTGCTGCGCCCGCTCGACGCACTGCAGGCCGGCGACGCCGGCTGGGCGCTGCGCGCGCGCATCGCCGACGCGCACGTGCGCCGCGCGTTCGAGCTCGCGCGCGCGGAGGCGCTCGCCGCGAACGGCCGTCTCGGCGAGGCGCGCGGCCTCGTCGACGCGCTGCTGCACGAGGCGGCCGACGATCCTGCGACGATCGCGAGCGCGTACGCGCTGCTCGCCGAGGTCGAGCTCGCGACCGGCCAGAACGAGGCCGCGGCCGCGGCGGCGCAGCGCGCGATCGTCACGACGCCGGACGACCATCGCGAGGGCGCACGCACGCGGCTCGCGCTCGACCGTGCGCTGCGCCGGCTCGGCCGGCGCGGCGACGCGGCCGCGCGCGGCGCCGACTTCGCCGCCTGGGCGCAGGCGACCGGCGAGCCCGTCGTGCAGGTGCACGCGGAACTCGATGCGGCCGAGCAGGCCGCGGCCGAACGCCGCGATGACGATGCCGCACGGCTCTACGAGACTGCGCAGCGGACCGCCGCCGGGATCGGCAGCGCCGACGTCGTCTGCGCGGCCGCGGTCTCGTACGCGAACTATCTGATCGACGCGAACCGGCTCGAGCAGGCGATCCTCGTCACCGGTCCGCTCGCGCAGCACGCCGACGACGACTACGCCTCGGCGCTGGCCGAGGCGCGCCTGTATCGCGCGCTCGGCCAGCGCAGCGCGTTCGACGCGGCGCTCGCGCGCGCGCGGCGGCTCGCCGGCGAGCGGCCGCTGCCGGACCCGCTCGCGCACGGCACGACCGACCTGCAGGCGCGCGCACCGATCGGCGCGCGCGGCGAGAACGGCGCCGATCCGCAGTAGAATCGGCGCCATGAGCGCCCATCCCCGTACCAGCGTCACCGCGGTCGCGAGCCTCGTGTTCGGCGTGCTGTCGTGGATCGCGCTGCCGTTCATCGGCGCGGTGCTCGCGATCGTGCTCGGCCACAGCGCGCGCGCGGACCTCCGCCGCGCGCCGCCCGGCACGGTCGAAGGCGACGGCATCGCGCTCGCCGGCCTCGTGCTCGGCTGGGCGCATCTCGTCGTGTTCGCCTGCGTCGTGTTCGTCGTGTTCGCATTCCTCGGCGGGGCCGCGTTCCTCGCGCATCTGCTAGGTCATTGAGCGATGCCCGAGACGCCGCCGGCCCGGCCGTCGCGCGATCCGACCGGGCGCTTCGGCGACCGCGCCGAGGACTACGCGCGTTACCGGCCCGACTATCCGGCGGCGTTGACCGCGTACCTGCGCGAGCGCGGCTGGCTGCCCGAGCGCGCCGAGGTCGCCGACGTCGGCGCCGGCACCGGCATCTCCTCGGCGCTGTTCCTCGACGCCGGCTGCACGGTCTACGCGATCGAGCCGAACGCACCGATGCGCGCGGCGGCCGAGCGCCGCCTGGCCGGCCGTGCCGGCTTCCACGCGATCGACGGCCGCGCCGAGGCGACCGGGCTCGCCGATGCGAGCGTCGATCTCGTCGCGGCGGGCACGGCGTTCCATTGGTTCGACGCCGCCGCGGCGCGCGCGGAGTTCGCGCGCATCCTGCGCGGGCGCGGCGCGGTCGCGCTGTTCTGGAACGCGCGCCGGCGCGACTCCGCGTTCATGCACGAGTACGCGGCGATCCTCACCGCGCACTGCGCCGGCTACGCCGAGGCCGACGCGCGCCGCCGCGACGACGATGCCGCGGTGCGCGCGTTCTTCGGCGCCGGCATCGCCGACACGACGACGTTCGCGAACGCGCAGCGGTTCGATTTCGACGGCCTGCTCGGCCGCGTGCGCTCGTCGTCGTACGCGCCGAAGCCGGGCGAGCCGGCCTACGCGGAGCTTCGCGCGGCGCTGCGCGCGCTGTTCGAACGCGCGGCGGCCGCGGGCCGCGTCACGCTCGCGTACGACACGCACCTCTACGTCGGCTCGGTGCGCTGAGCCGGATGTACGCGTTCGCGCGGCCGTTGCTGTTCCGCCTCGATGCCGAGCGCGCGCACGAGCTCGCGCTCGCCGCGATCGACCTCGCGCACCGGAGCGGTGCCGGCGCGCTGCTCGCCGCGCGGCCGGCGCCGCTGCCGGTCGAGGTGCTCGGCCTGCGCTTCGACAATCCGGTCGGCCTCGCCGCCGGGCTCGACAAGAACGGCGCGCACGTCGACGCGCTCGCCGCGCTCGGCTTCGGCTTCGTCGAAGTCGGCACGACGACGCCGCGGCCGCAGCCGGGCAATCCGAAGCCGCGCCTGTTCCGCCTGCCCGCGCACGAGGCCGTCGTCAACCGGCTCGGCTTCAACAACGACGGCGTCGACACGCTCGTCGCGAACGTCGAGCGCGCGCGCTATCGCGGCGTGCTCGGCGTCAACATCGGCAAGAACAAGGACACGCCGAACGAGCGCGCCGTCGACGACTACCTGTACTGCCTCGAGCGCGTCCACGCGCGCGCGAGCTACGTCACCGTCAACATCTCCTCGCCGAACACGCAAGGCTTGCGCGATCTGCAGCAGGAGGAAACGCTGCGGCGCTTCGTCGGCACGCTGCGCGAGGCGCAGGAGCGGCTCGGCGCGCGCGACGGCGCGCGCAAGCCGATGCTGGTGAAGATCGCGCCGGACCTGTCCGACGCCGAGCTCGACGGCGTCGCCGGCGTGCTGCGCGCGGCCGCGGTCGACGGCGTCGTCTGCACGAACACGACGATCGACCGCAGCGCGGTCGCCGGCGCGCGCGCGGCCGGCGAGGCCGGCGGGCTGTACGGCCGGCCGCTGTTCGAGCGCTCGACGCGCGTGCTGCGCGGCATGGCCGAGCGGCTCGGCGCATCGGTGCCGCTGGTCGGCGTCGGCGGCATCCTCGGCGGCGCCGACGCGGCCGCGAAGCTCGACGCCGGCGCGTCGCTCGTGCAGGTCTACACCGGGCTCGTCTACCGCGGTCCGGCGCTGATCGGCGAATGCGTCGAGCGGCTGCGCGCGCGCGCGGGCGCGTCGTGACGCGTCCGTCGCCGGCGCCGGCCGGAGCGCTCGCGTGACCTCGCATCCGGCCGCCGCCGCGATCGCCGAAGGCGACGGCTACACGATCGTCGAGAACGCCTCGCTCGAGGGCCGCAACACGTTCCGCGTGCCGGCGCGCGCCGCGCTGCTCGTCGACGTGCGCAAGCCGGCCGCGCTCGCCGAGCTGTTCGGCTACGCGATGCTGAAGACGCAGCCGCTGCTCGTGCTCGGCGAAGGCAGCAACGTGCTGTTCACGCGCGACTGGCCCGGCGTCGTGCTCGCGATCGCGGCGCACGGCATCGCCGTGACCGACGACGACGGCGAGCACGCGCTCGTGCGCGTCGAGGCCGGCGAGCACTGGAACGACTTCGTGCACTGGTCGCTCGCGCGCGGCTTCGCCGGCCTCGAGAACCTCGTGCGGATTCCGGGCACGGTCGGCGCCGCGCCGATCCAGAACATCGGCGCGTACGGCGCCGAGGCCGGCGAGTTCATCGCCGCGGTCGAAGCCTGGGACCGCAGCGCGCATCGTGCGGTGCGCCTCGCGCACGCCGAATGCGCGTTCGGCTACCGCGATTCGACGTTCAAGCGGCAGCCCGAGCGCTACGTCGTGACCGCGGTCGAGTTCCGCCTGCCGCGGCGGCGCGAGCCCTGCATCGACTACGCCGGCGTCCGCGACGAGCTCGCCGCGATCGGCGCGGCGCGGCCGACGCCGCCGGCGATCGCCGAGGCGATCGCGCGCATCCGCACGCGCAAGCTGCCGGATCCCGCCGTCGTCGGCAACGCCGGCAGCTTCTTCAAGAATCCGCTCGTCGACGCCGCCGCCGCCGCGCGCCTGCGCGCCGAGCATCCGGCGCTGCCGGTCTGGCCCGGCGCCGACGGCGCGGCGAAGCTGTCGGCCGCATGGCTCGTCGAGGCCTGCGGCTGCAAGGGCCTGCGCGAAGGCGACGCCGGCGTGTCCGCGCAGCATGCGCTCGTGCTCGTCAATCACGGCCGCGCGAGCGGCGCGGAGCTCTGGGCGCTCGCGGAGCGCGTGCGCGACGCCGTGCGTACGCGTTTCGGCGTCGAGCTCGAGCCGGAGCCGCGCATCGTCTGATCGCCGCGCGGGTGCGCGGCTTGCCCTGGCGAACGCCGCGAAGGCCGTCGTTGCGGCGTCGCGAATCGCGGCTGAAGCCGGCTCCTACAGGGCGACGCCGCCAACGTGAACCGTCCGGGCGCTGCAGGAGCGCGCTTCAGCGGCGAATGCGCGCCTCCCCTCCTGCCGCCGATCGCATCGAAGCGGCGTGCGCGCGAAGGTTTCGCGCGCGCCGTCACAACGTGGGCGATGGCGATGTGGGAACGTCGCGGCGTCCTCGTCACCGCCGACGCGGGCGGCGCCGAGCCGGGCCGCCCGCACGGCGGGTCTTCACGGAGCCGGACATGGCAGCCGTCGCGACCTCAGCTTTCATCGCCTCCCGCCGGCGCGTGTTCGGCGCGCTGCTCGGCAGCGTCGGTGCCGCGAACGCGACGCCCGCGTCGATGCGCCGGCCGGGACGGACCGGCCTCAGTGACGCGGATGTGCCGCTCGCGCCGGCCTCGTCGACGTTTCCGCCGGACGCGGTGCGCTGGCTGACGCGCGGCACGTTCGGCTTCAGCGCGGACCTGCTCGCCGAGTTCGACGCGCTCGGCGCCGACGACGACGCGCGCTGGCGCGCCTGGGTCGCGCAGCAGCTCGCGCCGGGCGCGATCGCCGACGACGCCTGCGACGCGCGCATCGCGAGCGCGGGCTTCGCGACGCTCGGCAAGACCGCCGCCGAGCTCTGGGCCGACCACCACGCCGACACGACCGACTACTTCAACCGCATGCTGCCGGTCGCCGAGACCGAGTGCATGACGATGATCCGCCAGATCTACAGCCGGCGGCAGCTGTTCGAGCTCGTCGTCGACTTCTGGCACGACCATTTCAGCGTGTTCGGCTGGGACTACGACGCGGGTCCGATGTTCGTCGCGATGGACCGCGACGCGATCCGCACGAACGCGCTCGGCAACTTCCGCACGATGCTGCAGGCGACCGGCGAATCCGCGTCGATGATGTACATGCTCGACCTCTACGCGAGCGTCGCCGGGCATCCGAACGAGAACTACGCGCGCGAGCTGATGGAGCTGCATGCGCTCGGCGCGGAGAACTACGCCGGCATCATCGTGAACCCGGACAGCCCGGCGAACCTGCAGCGGCTCGGCACGTTCACGGCCTGGGACGGCGAGATCGAGCGCCTCGAGTACGTCGACGACGACGTCTACGAAGCCGCGCGCGCGCTGACCGGCTGGACGCTCTCCGGCGCGAACTGGCCGTACGGCCCGGTCGACGGCGTTCCGCTCGGCGAGTTCGCCTACGACGACGGCGACCACGACCAGCTGACGAAGCACATCCTCGCGCGCTATCTGCCGGCGTATCAACGCCAGGGCGACGGCACGCTGCTGTACGACGTGCTCGCGCAGCACCCCGGCACCGCGCACTTCGTCGCCGGCAAGCTGTGCCGGCGCCTGGCCGGCGACGACGCGTCGGCGGCGCTCGTGCAGAGCGCCGCGGACCTGTTCCGGAGCGCGTGGCAGGCCGACGACCAGATCGCGCAGGTGCTCGCGCTGATCCTCGGCTCCGACGAGTTCAAGCAGGGCTGGGGCAACAAGGTCAAGCGCCCGGCCGCGGCGACGGTCGCCGCGCTGCGTGCGACCGGCGCGGACTTCACGCCCGTGCCGGACGACACGAGCGCGTGGACGACGACCGAGGAGCTGATGTCGCGGCTGCAGCAGGCCGGGCATCGGCTGTTCTACTGGCCCGCGCCGAACGGCTATCCCGACGACCAGACCGCATGGACGAGCACCGGCGCGCTCGGCATGACGTTCCGGCTGCTGCCGCGCCTGCTCGAGATGCACCGGACCAACGGCGACGTCGCGTCGCCGTTCATCGCCGACGTGCAGGCGCAGACGCTCGCGCGGTTTCCGAACGCGCAGGACCGCACCGCGGTGAACCTCGTCGGCTACTGGTGCGACCGCCTGCTCGGCTACCGGCCCGAGCCGACGTACGGCGTCGCGCTCGATTTCCTGCGCCAGGAGGCCGCGCCGGACGCCGCGCTCGACCTCGTCACCGACGCGACCGACGCCGGCGGCCAGCCGCAACACACCGGCGTCTGGCACCTGAACCCGCCCGGCACGCTGTCGCAGCACTACACGATCGCGCGCCTGCGCGTCGCGATCGGCCTGCTGCTCGGCTCGCCCGAATTCCTGCGCCGCTGAAGGACGCCGCCATGACGCGCTTCGATCGCCGCGATTTCCTCAAGAGCTGCTGCGTCGGCGCGGTCGCCGCCGGCGTCGGCAGCCGCGCGCACGCGTACTTCGTGCCGCCGGCGCTGCAGCCGGCGAGCGCGACCGGCGACACGCTCGTCGTCGTGTTCCTGCGCGGCGCGATGGACGGCCTCAGCCTGTTGCCGCCCGGCGCGAGCAGCCCGTACCGCGCCGACTACGAGACGAACCGCGTGAACACGCGGATTCCGACCGGCGGCAACGGCGCCGCGCTCGCGCTCGCGAACACGGAGTGGGCCCTGCATCCGCGTGCGGCAGGGCTGCAGGCCCTCTATGCCGCCGGCCACGCCGCGTTCGTCGTCGCCGCGGGTCAGTTGCAGCCGAACCCGGTCGTACGCAGCCATTTCGAGGCGCAGTCGAACCTCGAGTTCGGCTTCGGCGGCGGCACCGGCAACGGCGTCGGTTGGCTGACGCGTCATCTCGTCAGCGGCGGCCTGCCGGACGACGTGCCGCTGCCGGCGACGTCGATGGGCAGCATCACCGCGAGCAGCCTGCTCGGCAGCACCGACGCGATCACGATGAACAGCGGCTCGGACTTCCGCCTCGACACGTTCCACTGGTCCTGGCAGAACGACGACGCCGCGCACGGCCTCGTCGGCGGCGTCACGCGCATGAACGACCTCTGGAGCGGTGCGGCGACGCGGCTCGAACGCGCCGGCGCCGACGCGCTCGGCTCGCTCGCGCTGCTGCGCGGCATCGACTTCAATCTCTACGATCCGACCGATCATCCGAACGGCTACGCGCCGAGCGGCGGCGCGAACTACGCGCTCGCCTACAACGGCGGCTTCGGCACGCAGCTGCGCAACGTCGCGCAGATGATCAAGCTGAACCTCGGTCTGCGCGCGGTCACGATCGACCTCGGCAACTGGGACACGCACGTCGGCCAGGGCAACCCGACGCAGAGCTACGACTGGTTCGGCAACCAGGTGCAGAGCCTGTCCGACGGCCTCGCCGCGTTCTACACGGATCTGTCGAGCGACGCGGCCGGCGACTTCATGCAGCACGTCAGCGTGCTCGTCGTCAGCGAGTTCGGTCGCCGCGTGCTCGAGAACTCCGACAGCGGCACCGACCACGGCTACGGCAACGTCGTGCTCGCGCTCGGCGGCGCCGTCAACGGCGGCATGGTCTACGGCAGCTATCCCGGCCTCGCCGGCGATCAGCTCTACCAGGGCACCGACGTCGGCGTGACGACCGACTATCGCCAGATCGTCTCGGAGGCGCTGATCCGGCGCATGGGCAACCCGAACATCTACTACGTATTCCCCGGCCTGTCCGCGTATGCGCCGCTCGGGCTGTTCCAAGGCGCCGACGTGCCGCCGACGAACTTCGACGCGGTCTTCGCGAACGGCTTCGACTGAGCCGTCCGCGCCGCGTGTCGGGATCGCGGCTGAAGCCGGCTCCCGCCGTGACAGGGTGAGCGTGCTCGGTGCGTCGCGTTCGCGGCTGAAGCCGGCTCCTACACCGTAGGGGCGCGTGCTCGCCGCATCGCATTCGCGGCTGAAGCCGGCGGCTACGACCGGCTGCGTCGATCGACGTGCGCGTCGATCCGCACGGCACGCGGCAAGGGCGGACGCGCACGCATGCTACGAGCCGCGATCGTCGCCGCGGCGCCGCCTAGCCGTCGCCGCACTGGAAATAGACGAGGTCCGGCGCGTCGGCCTGGTGCGCCTGGCCGAGGCGGATCGTGCCGCCGCGGCGCAGGTGCGTCTCGTCGCGGTGCACGAGCAGCTCGTCGTCGTCGCCGATGCGCAGCCAGGTGCCGTTGGTCGAGCGGTCGGCGAGCATGAAGTAGCCGCGCTTCCATTCGATCAGCGCGTGGTTGCGCGACACCCATTCGGTCTCGACGACGAGGCTGCTGGTCGGGTCGCGGCCGATCGAGAACGGCGTCGCCTCGTCGAGCTCGAACACTTGGCTGCGGAAGCGCACGACGAGGCGGGCGCGGTCGGAGGCATCGTCGGACGCGACGACGCGCTGCACGGTCGTCACGCCGGCGGCGTCCTCCTGCCAGAGCACGTCGACGATCTCGACCGGCGCCTGCTTGCCGAGCACGCGCACGCTGCCGAGCGAGCGCACGTTGAGCCCGCCGGCCTGGGTCACGCCGAGCACGGTGCTCGCGGTCGCGACGATCTGGTCGCGCCGCGCGAGGCCCTTGTCGGCCATGCGCGCGGCCGTGTTGACCGCGTCGCCGAACACGTCGTTCGCGTCGATCAGCGCTTCGCCGTGATGCAGACCGATCCGGATCGCGAGATGGTCGCGCGCGAATGCCTCGTCGTTCTTGACGCGCCGCTGCATGTCGGTCGCGGCGAGCAGGCCGTACAGCGGCGCCGGGAACGTGCACATGATCTCGTCGCCGATCGTCTTGACGACGCGGCCGCCGTGGCGCGCGGCGATCTCGGCGAGCGCGACCAGCACGCGGCCGACGATGTGCACGGCGGCCTCGTCGCCGAGCGTCTCGAACAGCCGCGTGCTGCCGGACACGTCGGCGAACAGTATCGTCAGGGCGCGCCGTTCGGCCATCGCGCGATCTTAGCGCGGCGCCGCGACCGCCGCGCTAGCGCAGCGCCTCGGCCGCGGCGACGACGTCGGCCTCGCCGGGCAGCACGAGGAACGCGGCACCGGCGAGCGGCGTGTAGGTGTCGGCGCCGACGACGCGGCGCAGCGGCTTGGCGCCCTGCCCGGCTTCGACGATCGCGGTGATCACGCCTTCGCCGACGCCGGCCGAATGGCGCCCCTCGTCGACGACGAGGATGCGCTTCGCGGTCGCCGCCTGGGCGCCGATGAAATCCTCGTTGAGCGGAACCAGCCAGCGCAGGTCGACCACACGCACTGTCCATCCGTGTGCGGCCTCGATCGCGCGGGCCGCGCGCAGGCTCATCGGCACGCCGTTGCCATAGGTGAAGACGACGAGGTCGCTCGCGCCGCCGGCGTACACGCGGCCCTCGCCGAGCGGCATCGCCTCCTCCGGCGCCGGGTACGGGAACAGCCACTGGCCGTCCGCCGTGTCGTGCAGGTCCTTGGTCATGTACAGCGCGATCGGCTCGAGGAACACGCTGACCCGGCCGTCGACCTTCGCGAGTGCAGCCAACGTGCGCAGCATCGTCGCGGCATCGTCGCCGCGGCTCGGGCAACCGACCACGAGACCCGGGATGTCGCGCAACGCGGTGATCGAGTTGTCGTTGTGGAAATGCCCGCCGAA
>DASWOS010000356.1:0-1746 GCA_036398645.1 Dokdonella sp.
GCAGCGCGAGCGCGGCGAGCGCGGCGAGGCCGAGCGGCGCGAGCAGCGCGAGGCTCATGCCGACGTCCGGCTGCGCCCGAACAGGCGCCGCAGCGGCCGCTCGAGCGGCTCGTCGAGGAACGCATCGGCGTGGCGGACGCCGGCCGCGTCGAAGCGCCGCGCGAGCGCCGCGCGAGCGGCGCCGAAGCGTGCGAGGAAATCGCCGCGCACGGCGGCCGCGTCGACGCGGCGCTCGGCGCCGGTCTCCGGCTCGCGGAAGCGATGCCCGCCGCGGAACGGGAAGTCGCGCTCGTCGGCGCCGAGCATCTGCACGGCGGCGACGTCGCGGCGCGCGGCGGCGAGGCGTACGGCGAGCTCGATCGCCGCGTCGTCGAAGAAGTCGGACAGCACGACGACGAGCGAGCGCGGTGCGATGCGTCCCCAGAGCGCGTCGCGCGCGCCGGCGTCGGGCCATCCGCCGGCCGGCGCGAGCCGTGCGAGCTCGAGCAGGCAGCGGTCGCGATGGCGCGCGCCGGCCGCGGCCGGCGTCCACGCCACGGTGCCGCCGACGAGCGCGACGATGCCGAAGCGGTCGCCCTGGCGCAGCGCGAGCTCGACGACGCAGGCGGCGACGAGCTTCGCCGCGGCGAGCTTGTCGAACTCCGCGCGCGCCGCGTCGGCCTGGCGCATCGACGCGCTCGCGTCGACGACGAGCCAGACCGTCAGCGGGCTGTCGCGCTCGGCCTCGCGCACGAAGTAGCGGTCCGAGCGCGCGTACAGCTTCCAGTCGATGCGGCGCGGCTCGTCGCCGGGCTCGTAGGCGCGGTACTGCGCGAACTCGAGCCCGGCGCCGCGGCTCGCGCTCGCGTGCTGGCCGACGCCGTCGCCGCCGGCGACGCGCGCCGCGAGGCGCAGCTCGCGCAGGCGCGCGCGCAGCTCCGGCGGAATCGCGACGGCCGCGGCCATGCGGCGCGTCAGCCCGGGAACGGCACCGCCTTCAGCAGCACGGCGACGACCTCGTCGCTGCCGCGCTGCTCGGCTTCGGCCGCATAGGACAGCAGCAGGCGGTGGCGCAGCACCGGCGCGGCGAGCGCGGCGACGTCCTCGCGCGTCGCCGCGCAGCGGCCGTGCAGCAGCGCGCGCGCCTTCGCCGCGAGCACGAGCGACTGGCCCGCGCGCGGGCCGGCGCCCCAGCGCACCCACTCGCGCACCTCGGCGAGCGCGCTGAGATGCGGCCGCGACGCGCGCACGAGGCGCACGATCCACGCGAGCAGGTCGTCGCCGACGTGCACCTCGCGCGCGAGCCGCTGCAGCGCGACGAGCTCGGCGCCGTCCATGACGGTCGGCGGCAGGGCGAGGCGGCTGCCGGTCGTCTGCGCGAGGATCGCCTGCTCCTCGACCTCGTCCGGATAGTCGATGCGCACGTGCAGCAGGAAGCGGTCGAGCTGCGCCTCCGGCAGCGGATACGTGCCGGCCTGCTCCAGCGGGTTCTGCGTCGCGAGCACGAAGAACGGCTGCGGCAGCGCGTGCGTCGTACCGGCGTAGCTGACCGTGCGTTCCTGCATCGCCTCGAGCAGCGCCGACTGCGTCTTCGGCGGCGTGCGGTTCAGCTCGTCGGCGAGCAGCAGGTTCGTGAACACCGGACCCGGCTGGAACTTGAAGTAGCGCCGGCCGGTGCCGTGGTCCTCCTCGAGGATCTCGGTACCGACGATGTCGCTCGGCATCAGGTCCGGCGTGAACTGGATGCGACGGAACTCGAGCGCGAGC